>CAZUJD010000290.1:0-4023 GCA_964620025.1 uncultured Ramlibacter sp.
AGATGCCGCTGGCACGACCCTGCTCGCTGGGCTCGAAGGCGCGCAGGATGATGATGGCCGGGATCGGCTGCACGATGCCGGCGGCCAGTCCCTCGGCCACGCGCGCGGCCAGCACCAGCGTGAAATTGTTGGCCAGGCCGCCCACGATGCCGCCGGCCATCAGCAGCAGCATGGTGCCGACGTAAGTGCGGCGGTAGCCATAGCGTGCCAGCAGCCAGGGCGTGGTGAGCATGGATGCCGTCATGGCCACCATGAAACCCGAGCTGACCCACTGGGCGCGCTCCTGTCCCAGTGCGAAGTGATGGCTCATGTCCGGAATGGCAACATTCACGATGGTGGACGACATGATGGACGCCATCGTGCCGATCATGACCGACAGCAGCAACAGCCAGCGAAAGCGCGGGCCGTAGCGCTCGCGAAGTAATGCCAGGGTGTGGTGCTCGATCACGCTTGGCCAGGGGCTGCGGTGGCACGGGTAGCGCAGCTCTGGCAGATGCAGGCCTTGCCGCGCGCCGCTGCAGGGATGGCGTCCAGCGCGCGGCGGTTTAAATCGACCTGCGTACCCCAGCCGGGCCCTGGCGGCACACCCGTCAGCCGCTGTACCTCCATTGCACACAGGTTGGCCTGGCCGCACCGCGGACAGCACGACGGATCTGGCGTGGCGGGGGTTGGCATGACGCGCAAGTCTACCGCTCAGGCCAGCCGGATGTGGTCGGCCAGATGCTGGTAGGCCACAGCGATGCGCCGCAGGTGGCGTGACTCCGGGTGCGCCAGCAGCCACAGCTGCGATTCGCAGCCCTGCAGCGGCGGCCCCAGGGCCACCAGGCGGCTGTCGTGTTCGAGCATGAACAGGGGCACGATGCCCACGCCCAGTCCCCAGTGCAAGGCGTCCACCACGCCCGAGATGCCGTCCACCAGGTGCCGCGGCGCCACGCGCGGCATGTGCTTCTGGCGCCACAGCACCGAGGGGTGGTCGGGCAGTGTTTCGTCGGGCGCCACCCAGTCCTGCTGGTCCAGCGCGCGGCGGCGCTGGGCCGCAGGCATGCTGCGCCCGGCGCACACGGCAAAGCGGATACGGCCCAGAGCGCGACCCACCAGGTGTTCCGGCGGCTTGCGCGCAGGGCGCACGGCGCGCAGCGCAAGATCGGCATCGCGCCGGGTCAGGCTGAGCAGGCCGTTGGTGGTGCCCAGTTCCAGTTGCAACATCGGGTGGTTGCGAGCCAGCGGGCCCAGCACCGGCAGCACCAGGCCTCGCAGCACCGAGTCGGTGGTGGTCAGCCGCACGCGGCCGGCCACGGCATCTCCGGCTTGTGCGGTACCGGCCTGGGCAGCCTGCAGCTCAGCCTCGATGCGCTCGGCATGGCGCGCCAATGCCCCGGTTGCGTCATCCGGCAGGTAACCCTGGCGGGTGCGTTCGAACAGCCGTCGGCCCAGCTGCTTTTCAATGCGCTGCAATGCACGGAACACGGTGGATGTGTCCGCGCCCAGCCGGGTCCCGGCAGCAGCCAGGGTGCCGCCACGTACCAGTGCCAGCACGACCTGCAGGTCGGCTGCCGTCAACGCATATTGCGAATTTGCAATCAAGGATTTCAAAATTGCCTATTTTCATTGCATGAGAGCATGCCTACATTGTGAACAGTTTCCACTTCACAACACCATCCCATGACACCCGAGCAAAGCGTCGCCGGCGCGGAACTGGTCCTGGCCAGCCATGCGCTGTGTCCTTATGTGCAGCGCGCCGCCATCGTGCTGGCCGAAAAAGGCGTCGCCTTTGAGCGTCGCGAGGTCGACCTGTCCCGCAAGCCGGCCTGGTTCACCGCCATCTCGCCTCTGGGCAAGACACCGGTGCTGCTGACCAGCGGCCAGGCCCTGTTTGAATCGGCAGTGATCTGCGAGTACCTGGACGACACCCGGGCGCCGCGCCTGCATCCCGCAGATCCCTTGCAGCGGGCCCGCCATCGCGCATGGATGGAGTTTGGCTCGGCCATGCTCAAGACCATTGCCGGTTACTACAACGCGGCCGATGATGCTGCCTTGCAGGCCCGTCGCCATGAACTCATGCACCGCCTGGCGCAGCTGGAGCCCGAGCTGGCGCTGCACGGACCTTACTTTGCCGGAGAGGCCTTCTGCATCGTGGATGCAGTGTTTGCGCCCGTGTTCCGCTATTTCGACGCGTTTGAGCAGATCTGCGAGGACGGCTTCACGCCAGGCCTGCCGCGCTTGCAGGCCTGGCGCCAGACGCTGGCGGCCAGGCCTTCGGTGCGCCAGGCGGTGTCGGCCGCCTATCCGCAGGCTTTGATGCAGTTCCTGCGCGCGCGCGGCAGCGCGCTCTCACGGCGCATGGTGGCCTGATATCAGGGTCTGAACGGGTGGGCGGTGTGCCGGGGCAATGCCATCATGGCGTCAGGAGACACTGCGATGACCGATGCCTGCTTCAACACACGTCGCCACGCCTTGCGCATGGCCGTCGGGCTTGCTGCCCTGGGCCTGGCCGGCGGCGCAGTAGCGCAGGCCGATGGCAAATCCTGCGCGCTGGTGCTCATGCATGACCGTGGCGGCTCCCCCGCGCCCATGGCGGCGCTGGGCCGCAAGCTGCAATCCGGCTGCATGGTCAAGGCGGTGGAGATGCCCTGGTCCCAGCGCCGCGCCAACGACAAGGACCTGGGCGGCGCATGGCAGGAGGTCACGCGCCATCTGCGCGATTTGCGCCAGCAAGGCTACAAGCGGGTGCTGGTCGGTGGCGTTGGCTTTGGTGCCAATGCGGCCATGGCCTATGCGGGTGCGATGGGTGACGCCGACGGCGTAGTGGCATTGGCCCCCGAGGCCGACGCGCCCGGCATTGGCGGTCTGCCCGCCACAGCGGCTGCGCTGCGACAGCACATGCCCGTCCTGTGGGTGCTGGGATCGGAGGATCCGCTGTTCCAGCGCGGCGAAGACTTTGCCTTTGCGAAGGCACCGCCCCATCCGCAAAGCCGTTATGAAGCGGTCAAGGCCGATCGCCGTGGCACGGCCGAGGCCGCAGCCAGGCCGCTGGCCGAATGGCTCAAGTCGCTGGAGTAGGGTGCCGCGGCGCAGCCATCAGTTGGGCTGCACCAGTGCCAGGCCCGTGATGGATTCCACGCCGCCAATGCCGCCCAGCAGCGTGGCTGCGTTGGCAGCGGCCGACAAGTCGATGCGGAACAGCGACAGCACATTGCCCACACGGATGGCCGCATAGCCTGTGGCGTTGCGCGCTTCAATGTCAAAGCCGTTGACGCCGCCGCCCAGCACACCCAGTGGGGTGTCGCTGGTCAGCACGCCATTGCCGGGTGGGTTGAGCACCGAGCGCAGGCCCTGCGTCAGATCCAGCGCATACAGCATGGTGTCCGTGGCGCCGCGAAATGCATTGGTGTAGGCCGCGGCGGTGACGGTTGGCGCCTGACCCGGGCTGCTCACACGTGTCAGGTTGCTGCTGGTGATGGTGTCGCCGGTGTCCACATCGATGTGCAGGTTCTGCCCGGCATTGGTCACCACGTGCAGCCGGTCAGACACAGGGTTGAAGTCCACGCCAAATTGCGTGCCCACCAGGCCGGGGAAAGGGGCGTCGTCGCCAGCCACTGCTTTCAACGTTGCGCGGTGGGTGGCCCTGCCGGTGGCCGCGTCCAGCGTATAGATGTTGCCGCGGGCGCCCAGGCCATACAGCAGGCCATTGGCCGGACGAAAGTCGATGCCGGCGATCGAGTCTCCCGGCAGCAGGCCAAAGAAGGTGCGCGTACCCGTCTGCGCGCCTGGCGCAGCACGGTTGAATGAGGCGATCTGGCCTGACTCGGTCACCACAATGGTGTCACCCACGCTGGCCGGCACGATGGCCTCAATGCTGTCCCCGCCACCGCACCCGGACAGACCCAGTACCAGGCTGGCAGTGCTGGCGGCTATGGCGGCAGATGCGGGCAAGCAGCGCATGGGGACTTCCTGCGTGAAAGTGTTGCAGCGCCCAGTGTGCCAGTGTTTCAGCCGGATCGGCGAACTCCCGGGTCCGGCATG
>CAZUJD010000291.1:0-4012 GCA_964620025.1 uncultured Ramlibacter sp.
AAGCTGCGGTCCATCAACAGGCTCATGTTGTGCAGGATGCGCTCGACCACCCTGGTTTCCCACACAGCGTCGAAATTGATCTGCTTGTCCAGCCAGTGCTCCAGCCACTCGGGATTGGGCAGCCGGCTCTGGATGGTGTCGCGCGGGAACAGGGCCTTGTTCACATGAAGATTGGTCGGATGCAGGGCCTGGGCCGTGCGACGGGCGCTGGCCATCAACACGCCCACCTTGGTGAAGGCGGCCTTGGCTTCGTTGCCGAAGTTGTTGATGGCGCGCTTCATGTAGCGCAAATAGGCACCACCATGGCGGGCTTCGTCCTGGCTGAGTGTGGTGTAGATGTGCTTGATGACCGGCTCGGTGTGCCATTCGCTGGCGCGGCGGTACCAGTGGTTCAGGCGGATTTCACCGCAGAAATGCAGCATGAGCGTTTCGAGTGCCGGGGCCGGCTCGAACTCGAAGCGCACTTCGTGCAGCTCTTTTTCGGTGGGCGCCAGATCTGGACGGAAGCGCTTGAGGTATTCCATGAGCACCAGCGAATGCTTCTGCTCTTCAAAGAACCAGATCGACATGAAGGCTGAAAAATCGGAGTCGTCCTTGTTGTCGCGCAGGAACATCTCGGTGGCGGGCAACGCGGACCATTCGGTGATGGCATTCATCTTGATGGTCTGCGCCTGCTCGTCCGACAGGCGTGAGGGGTCGAACGACTGCCAGGGGATGTCCTTGTCCATGTCCCAGCGGACGGACTCCAGTTGTTTGAACAGTTCGGGGTAGAGCATGGCTGCCTTTCGTTACTGCCTGCATTTTAAGCGGGCCGTGTGAAAAATCCCTTACAAATCATCGAGGTTGGCAAGGACATACGCGGCTTGTTGGCGCACGGATTCACGCTGCGCCGCGTCCAGCCGTCCGATATTTCTCGCCATCAGTGATGTGCGGGGGTTTTTCATCAGGCTGTCTTCATGGCGGTCCAGGAAATGCCAGTAGAGCGTGGTCATCGGACACGCGCCGTCGCCGGTGCGCTGCTCGGGCTTGTAGGCGCATCCTTTGCAGTAGTTGCTCATGCGGCTGATGTACTGGCCGCTCGCAATGTAGGGTTTGCTGGTAAAGCGCCCGCCGTTGGCAAACAGCGCCATGCCGGCTGTGTTGGGCAGTTGTACCCACTCCACCGCGTCCACGAAGACGGCCAGGTACCAGGCGTTCAGTTCCTGCGGCCGTATTTCAGCCAGCACGCCGAACTGGCCCGTGACCATCAGCCGCTGGATGTGGTGCGCGTGGCCGTGTGCAAGGGTCTGGCCGACAACCTCGCGCATGCAGGCCATGCGGGTGTCAGCTGTCCAGTACCAGCGCGGCAAAGTACGGGTGTGGCCATAGTGGTTGGCGTCCTTCATCTGCGGCATGTCCAGCCAGTAAACGCCACGGATGAATTCGCGCCAGCCCAGGATCTGGCGGATGAAGCCCTCGACCCCGGGCAGCTCCAGTCCCCGCTCACGATAAGCAGTTTCGGCCGCGGCGATGACTTCACGTGGATCCAGCAGGTGCAGGTTCAGGCTGGTAGCCAGCAACGCGTGCCAGCCCCACGGGGTGCCGGTCCACATGGCGTCCTGCTGTGGACCGAAACGGGGGAGGCGGATGTCAATGAATCGCTGCAAGGCCAAAAGTGCCTGGTCCCGCGTGACTGGCCAACGGAAGCTCGCCAACGAGCCGGGATGCCGGGGGAAATGCTTTTCCACCAGCTCGAAAACTTCGTGTGTAATCCGGTCCGGCTCAAACCAGGCAGGCTCGGGAATGTCGCCCGGGCCACCGGCAGGCCAGCCCTTGCGGTTGTCGGCGTCAAAGTTCCACTGGCCGCCTGCGGGCTGGCCCGCTTCCATCAGCACCCCATGGCGGCGACGCATGTCTCGGTAGAAATACTCCATGCGCAGTTCTTTCCTGGAACCGGCCCAGCGGGCGAATGCTTCGCGCGAGCACATGAAATGGGTGTCAGGCAACACCTGCCAGACCACAGCCGCATCACGAGCAGCGTCCTGCACAGCGCACAGCATCCGCCATTCGCCGGGCTCGCACACCAGCAGCGTCCGGGGCCTGAGCTGCTGCAGCACCCGGCCCAAACGTGACTGGAAGTCCGGCGTGTCCGCCATGTCATCCAGGCGCACATAGGTGTAGGGCCAGCCCCGGCGGTGCACGTCGTTGCAGAAATGGCGCATGGCCGACAGAAACAGCGCAATACGCGCCTTGTGGCTCCAGACCTGGGCGCCTTCTGAGGGCGCCTCGATCATCAACACGCGGTCGCAGGACGGATCAAAACCCTGCAGCGCCGGATTGTCCATCCACAGCTGATCGCCCAACACCAGCACCAGGCGACGCAGCGGCGTGGTCATGGCGCACGTCCCGGCGTTGCCGACCGGCATCGGTCGCTGCAGTATTTGACCTGCGCCCAGTTGTTTCGCCAGCGCTTGCGCCAGGCCATGGGCCTGCCGCAGGTTTCGCAGGTTTTTTGCGGCAGCGCTGCCTTGTTTCCCCTGAATCCTTTCGGGCTCATGTAGCGTATGTCCTTTCAGGAGCAACCATGATCAATCCCCTTCGAATGGCGCTGTGCCTTGCTGCAGGACTGGTGGGCGCATTGCCGCTGGTCACCACGGCCCAGACCCATACTGCCGGCCCGTCCTGCCCCGTGCTGCTGCAGCACACCGTGCCACGGCTGCAGGACGAAAAGCCGCAGTCCCTTTGCCAGTACGCGGGCAAGGTCCTGCTGGTGGTGAACACCGCCAGCTTCTGCGGCTTCACGCCCCAATACCAGGGGCTCGAAGCCCTGCACAGCCGGTACAAGGACCGCGGCCTGGTCGTGCTGGGCTTTCCTTCCAACGATTTTTCCCAGGAAAAGGGCAGCAACCAGCAGATTGCCGATTTCTGTGAGAGCACCTTCGGCGTGAAATTTCCGATGTTCGTGAAAACACAGGTCACCGGGCCGGGTGCCCACCCCCTGTACCGGCAACTGACCCTGCAGTCTGGCCAGGCGCCGGCCTGGAACTTCCACAAATACCTCGTCAGCCGGGACGGCAAGGTGGCCGCCAGCTTTCCCAGCGCCACAACCCCCGACAGCCCGGCCTTGCTGCGCGAGCTGGAAAAACTGCTGATTGCAAAATAAATACTGCATGGTCATAATGTGAACTAGATGGTATTTGAATCGATTTCCAGGGCCTTGTCATGTTCACAAAAATTTACTCAAGCAGCGGGCCTTGCAGCGGGAACTGCCGCCCCCCAGATGCACTCCATCAGGTGGCAAGGCAGGGACCTTGGACCAACAATTTATTGCTGCGAAGCCTTCCGGGAGCAGTTGGCCCGGATGAAATCCTGAAGCGCCTCTTCTCCTCCTCCCTCCCTCCCTCCTTCGCTTCGGGGCGCTTCGCAGCATTTTTATTTCCGGTGGCGCACCCATGAAAGTCGCCATCGTCGGTTCCGGCATTTCAGGTCTGGCCGTCGCGCATACGCTGCGCGGTCGCGGCGAGATCACCCTGTTTGAAGCCGGCAGCTACTTTGGCGGCCACACCCACACGGTCGATCTGACCCTGCCCACAGCGTCTGGACCCGTGACACACGGCGTGGACACCGGCTTTCTGGTTTTCAACGAACGCACCTACCCGCAACTGATCCGCCTTTTTGCCGAACTCGGCGTGGCCACGGCCAAATCGGACATGTCGTTTTCGGTACAGGTGCCCGGCGCACGGCGGGACGGGCCGCTGGAGTGGAGCGGATCCACGCTGTCCACCGTCTTCGCGCAACGCGGCAACCTCTTGAACTGGCGGTTTCTGCGGATGCTGCGCGATCTGCTGCGCTTCAACGCCCTGGCCACACGCATCGCCGAGGCGGGCGAAGACACCGAGCTGGAGCAGCCGCTGCGTGTATTCCTCGAGAAACACCGCTTTGGCGCCGAGTACCGCGACTGGTAATTCCTTACGATTCTGGGCTGCATCTGGAGTTGCCCGACCTACCAGATGCTGGATATCCCGGTCAGCAC
>CAZUJD010000292.1:0-4002 GCA_964620025.1 uncultured Ramlibacter sp.
GACGGCGAGCAGTTGTAGGCCAGCAGCTTGCCGGGGAACTAGGCGTGGATGGCATCGGCGAACTGCTTGGCAAATGCCAGGTCGGGCTTGCCGGTCTCGCACCAGATCAGGTCGGCGTACTCGGCATAAGCCAGGCCGCGGCTGATGGCCTGCTCAACGCCGTTGCGGCTGCGGAAGAAGCCTTCCACGGTGCGCTCGCCGGTGAAGAAGGGCTTGTCGTTCTCGTCCACGTCAGTCGTGACCAGGTCGGCGGCTTCCGCGTCGGTGCGGGCCAGCAGGATGGTGGGGGTGCCCATGACGTCAGCAGCCAGGCGGGCGGCGACGAGCTTGGACACGGCTTCACGGGTGGGAACGAGCACCTTGCCGCCCATGTGGCCGCACTTCTTGGCGGCGGCGAGCTGGTCTTCGAAGTGGACGCCGGCAGCGCCGGCTTCGATCATGGACTTCATCAGCTCGAACGCATTCAGCACGCCGCCAAAGCCGGCTTCTGCGTCGGCCACGATCGGGGCAAAGTAGTCGATGAAGCCGTCATCACCCTGGCTCTTGCCTTCGCTCCACTGGATCTGGTCGGCGCGGGTGAAGGTGGCGTTGATTTTCTTGACGACCTTCGGCACGGAGTTCACCGGGTACAGCGACTGGTCGGGGTACATCTCGCCGTTGCTGTTGGCGTCGCCGGCCACCTGCCAGCCCGACAGGTAGATGGCCTTCAGGCCGGCCTTGACCTGCTGCATGGCCTGGTTGCCCGTCAACGCGCCCAGCGAGTTGACGAAAGGTTCGGTGTTGATCAGGTTCCACAGCTTTTCGGCGCCGCGCTTGGCCAGCGTGTGCTCGACTTGCAGCGAGCCGCGCAGCTTGACCACGTCAGCAGCGCTGTAGCCACGCTTGATGCCCTTCCAGCGGGGGTTTTCAGCCCAGTCTTTTTCCAGGGCGGCAATCTGTTGTTCGCGGGTCAGGTGGGTCCAGTTGCTCATGGGTTCACTCCAAAGGGTTGTTGAATTCGATGGATGAACTTTAAGTCTTCTACAAGACCTTGTGAAGCTCTTGTGTCTTATATAAGAGATATTTTTATAGCCAACAAAATCAACGGGTTAGTCAACATTTTTCTCAATACAAAATTTTATTTCTTGTATTGAGAAAATTTCTTGCGCTGCAGCATTTCAATATTTCGTTATATGAAATTCAATTTTCATTTGACGAAATTTCATCGATCCCTGACCCAGTCTCCCGAAGCAATGACCGGCTTGCCCGCCACCAGCGCCGGATTGATCTCGTAAACGATGCAATCGACCATGCGCTGCCCCACCTGCACGCTGATGTCGCGCTTGAAATACTCATTGGTCTGCTGCGGGTACAGCTCTTCAATTTCATCCAGCACCCGCTCAAGCTGCGCGCAGATCTCGTACACCTCGCCCAGCACCTGTGCCGTGCCACCCAGTACGACCCCCGGGTAGCGGCCGAAGTGGTACATGGTGCCGGCGATGCGGGCTTCGCCCACCCATCGCGGTGCGGGTGTCAGGCGGGTGATGTCGTTGTCGTCACCGCGGCGCAGGGTTCCATAAACGAATGCGTGGCGGGGCATGGTGGAGGCTTGGGGCATGATCAGCGGCTCGTCGAATCGGAAGTCAGGAAGGCAAGTCTAGTGAATCCCCCGCCCCCCGGCCGCTGGCTGGCCTATGCCTGTCTGGCGCTGAGCATGTCCCTGGTCGGCAGCTACGTGGCACTGTCCAAGCCACTGGTTGCGGCGATCCCTGTATTCCTGCTGGCCTGGCTGCGCTTTGGCATCGGGGGCCTGGCCATGGTGCACTGGCTGCGCAAGCCCGCTGGCGAAGTCCCCATGACGGCGCAGACCCGGCGCCTCGTGTTCCTGGAATCCTTTCTGGGGAATTTCCTGTTTTCCATCTGCATGCTGTACGGCGTGAGCCTGACCAGCGCCGTGTCCGCCGGCGTGATCATGGCGTCCATTCCGGCGGTGGTGGCACTCATGAGCTGGGCATTCCTGCGTGAGCGCATTGGCCTGCGCATCTGGGCAGCCGTGGCCTGCGCCGCCGCGGGCATTGGTCTGCTGGCGCTGGCCGGCCCCTCTGCGCACGGCGGCCAGCCCGGGCGTGCCACGCCTGCCGCCGCCTGGCTGGGCAACCTGCTGGTTTTCGGGGCAGTGCTTTGCGAAGCTTCGTACGCCGTGATTGGCAAAAAGCTGACCGGCGTGCTGGGACCGCGCCGCATCACAGCACTGATCAACCTGTGGGGTTTCGCCCTGGTCACGCCGTTCGGCCTGTACATGGCCTTGCGGTTTGACTTCGGAAGCGTGCAGCCTGGCATCTGGATGCTGCTGGTGTTTTATTCGCTGGCGGCCAGCGTCTGGACTGTATGGTTGTGGATGACAGGGCTGAAGGTCGTGCCTGCCGCGCAAGGCGGCGTGTTCACCGTGATGCTGCCGGTATCTGCCGCGCTGGTGGGCGTCTTTGTGTTGGGCGAAAGCCTGGTGCCCACGCAACTGGCGGCCTTTGCCATTGCCCTGGTCGGTGTGGTGCTGGCCACTCTGCCGGCGCGACCGGTCGCTACTTCCCTGTGACCTTGCGGATCGCAGGCTTGATGTTCTCTCGCCGGGCCGGCAGCACCGTCGCGTTTTCACGCGGGGCGTTGAGCACGATGGATGTGGACGTCTCGGTCAGGATGCAGAACTTCGTGACCACGGCGTCCAGGTGCTCCACGTCGATGACGGCAATCTCCAGTGTCCAGCTGTCCTCACCGGTCACGTTCCAGGCATTCACTACTTCAGGTGTCTGCTCGATGAGCCTGACCACGCGCGCGTACTCGGCGCGTCCCACACGCACCAGCGCACGTATGCCGTAACCCAGCCGCCGGTAGTCCACCACTGCACGGTAGCCCTTGATCACCCCCTGCAGTTCCAGCTTGCGAACGCGCTCGGCCACTGCCGGCTGGCTCAGGTGCACACGCCGTCCCAGCTCGGCCATGGTAATGCGCGCGTCAGCCTGCAGTTCGGCCAGAATGCGGCTGTCGTAGGAATCGAATTCAGAAACTTCTGTCATGTTGGTTTGAAATGTTGAAAACCAAGGCCAAAGTACCCTGACACCTTCAATCATGCATGGTCCGGCAGACCAGGGCAACCTACGATTTGCCCCATGAACACTGCTGCCCTGCCTCTGGCCCCCAAGGGCCCACCCCTGCTCATTCCCGCCCTGCTGGCCTGCTACCTGGTCTGGGGCTCGACCTATCTGGCCATCCGCTTTGCGCTGGTGAGCTTTCCGCCGTTTTTCCAGATGGGATCGCGCTTTCTGGTCGCCGGTGCGCTGCTGATGGCCTGGGTACGCTGGCGCGGCGGCGCCTGGCCAACACTCACGCAGTGGCGCAATGCGCTGGCGGTGGGCACGCTGATGCTGGGCGGCGGCATGGGTCTGACCGCCGCCGCCGCCGTGCACATCGGCTCCGGCCTGATAGCCACCTTCATCGCCGTGGTGCCCATGATGGTCTGTGCCTGGGGCCTGCTGTTCGGGCAGCGGCCCAGCCGGCTGGAGCTGTTGGGCATGGCAGTTGGTCTGGCGGGCGTGGTACTGCTGGTGCGCGGCGCCAGTTTCTCGGCAGCTCCGGTGGGCATCGCCTGCATTGCGGGTGCCACGCTGGCCTGGTCGCTGGGTTCAGTGCTGTCCACCACCCGGCTGCCGCTGGCGGCGGGGCCGGCCGGCTTTGCCAGCGAAATGTTGTGTGGTGGCGCGGTGTTGATGCTGATTGCTCTGGTACTTGGTGAGCAGCCGGTGTGGCCGCCGATGCCGCTGGCACTGGGCGCCTGGGCCTATCTGGTGGTGTTTGGCTCGCTGGTGGCATTCAGCGCGTACCTGTACTTGCTGGCCCACGCGTCACCTTCGGTGGCCACGAGCTATGCGTTCGTGAACCCGCTGATCGCGCTTTTTCTGGGCGTTGTGTTCGCCTCGGAGACGGTCTCTGGCGGCGAATGGGTCGCCTGCGGCGTGATCCTGACCGGCG
>CAZUJD010000293.1:0-4002 GCA_964620025.1 uncultured Ramlibacter sp.
TCATGGGCCCCGAGCGCAAGAGCATGGTCATGCCCGAGGAAGAGCGCCGCAACACTGCTTATCACGAGGCCGGGCATGCCCTGATCGGCAAGATGCTGCCCAAGTGTGATCCGGTGCACAAGGTCACCATCATTCCGCGTGGCCGTGCGCTGGGCGTGACGATGAGCCTGCCGGCGCAGGACCGTTACAGCTACGACAAGGACTACATGCTGAACCAGATCAGCATGCTGTTTGGCGGTCGTATCGCTGAAGAAGTCTTCATGAACCAGATGACCACCGGCGCCAGCAATGATTTCGAGCGCGCAACAACCATTGCCCGTGACATGGTCATGCGCTACGGCATGACTGATGCGTTGGGCCCCATGGTCTATGCCGAGAACGAAGGCGAAGTCTTCCTGGGCCGTTCGGTCACCAAGACCACCAACATGAGCGAGTCCACCATGCAGAAGGTGGATTCCGAAGTGCGCCGCATCATCGACGAGCAGTACAGCCTGGCGCGTCGCCTGATCGAGGACAACAAGGACAAGATGCACGCCATGGCCAAGGCGCTGCTCGAATGGGAAACCATCGACAGCGAACAACTGGACGACATCATGGCTGGCAAGGAGCCGCGCCCGCCCAAGGACTTCACACCGCGCACGCCGCCTTCTGGCAGCGGTGGTTCGGGTGGTTCGCCGGTCGCGGCCGACCCAGCTCCGACGGCGGCCTGACCGCCAGCAGGCGGATGCCGGCATCAAGGGACCTGCAGGGTCCCTTTTTCATGCCCGGCGTGCAGCACAATCCGGCCCATGATCTGGCAAACCTCACGTTTTCGCATTGACCTGTCCCGCCCGCAAGTCATGGGCATTGTCAATGTCACGCCCGACTCGTTTTCAGACGGCGGCCACCATGCCGGCATCCACGCGGCAGTGGCGCATTGCGAGGCCTTGGTGGCTCAGGGCGCCGATATCCTGGACATTGGCGGTGAATCCAGTCGCCCCGGTACCGCGCCCGTGCCGCTGGACGAGGAACTGGCTCGGGTGCTGCCCGTGTTGCGTGAGGCCGTGATGCTGGGCGTACCGGTTTCGGTGGACACCTACAAGCCTGAGGTCATGCGCGAGGCGCTGGCCCTCGGCGCGGACATCATCAACGACATCTGGGCGTTGCGCCAACCGGGGGCCGGCGCCGTCGTGGCAGCCCATGGCAGTTGCGGCGTCTGCCTGATGCACATGCATGGCGAGCCCCGGACCATGCAGCGAACCCCCATGCAGGGCGATGCGGTGGTCCAGGTGCTGGAGTTCCTGCGGGAGCAGACCCGGAGGCTGCAGGCGCAGGGTGTGGATGCCGCGCGCATCAGCTGGGATCCGGGGATCGGTTTTGGCAAGACGGTGGAGCAGAACTTTGCTTTGTTGGCGCGCCAGCATGAGTTGCTGGCTGACGGCTATCCGTTGCTCGCAGGCTGGTCGCGCAAGTCGTCGCTGGGGGCCGTCACGGGCCAGCCGGTGAACGATCGCCTGGAAGCCAGCGTCACGGCGGCGGTGCTGGCGGTGGAGCGGGGCGCGCGCATCGTGCGGGTGCACGACGTGCGCGAAACCGTGGCCGCGCTGAAGGTATTGGCCGCTACAATTTCAATAGCAGAAGAACCGATAGGGACAACGGCATGAGCAGAAAATACTTTGGCACCGACGGCATCCGCGGCACCGTGGGCCAGGCGCCCATCACCCCGGACTTTGTGCTGCGGCTGGCACATGCGGTGGGCCGTGTGCTCAAGCGCAACGAAGACCGCCCCACGGTGCTGATCGGCAAGGACACCCGCATCTCGGGCTACATGCTGGAAAGCGCGCTCGAATCGGGCTTTAATTCCGCCGGGGTCGACGTCGTGCTGCTGGGCCCGCTGCCCACGCCGGGCGTGGCCTACCTCACGCGCGCGCAGCGCGCCAGCCTGGGCGTAGTGATCAGCGCCAGCCACAATGCCTTCCCGGACAACGGCATCAAATTCTTCAGCGCCCAGGGCACCAAGCTGCCCGACGCCTGGGAACTGGAGGTGGAGGCCGCGCTGGACGAGCCGCCCGTGTGGGCCGATTCGGCCTCGCTGGGCAAGGCCCGTCGGCTGGACGACGCGGCCGGGCGCTACATTGAATTCTGCAAGAGCACTTTCGCCAACGACCTGACGCTCAAGGGTGTACGCATCGTGGTGGACGGCGCGCACGGCGCGGCGTACCACATCGCGCCCAAGGTTTTCCACGAGCTGGGCGCCGAGGTCATTGCCATCGGCTGCGCGCCAGACGGGTTGAACATCAACCACGATGTGGGCGCCACCCATCCCGATGCGCTGGTGCGTTCGGTCAAGGCCAACCGCGCCGATTACGGCGTTGCGTTGGACGGCGACGCCGACCGGCTGCAGATGGTGGACGCCGCCGGGCGCCTGTACAACGGCGACGAGGTGCTGTACCTGATGGCGGCCGAGCGGCTGGCGCGCGGCGAGGCGGTGCCCGGCGTGGTGGGCACGCTCATGACCAACATGGCGGTGGAAGTGGCGCTGAAATCCAGGGGCGTGAAGTTCGTGCGCGCCAAGGTCGGTGACCGCTATGTGCTGGAAGAGCTTGAAAAGCACAAATGGCTGCTGGGCGGCGAGGGCTCCGGCCACCTGCTGGCGCTGGACAAGCACACCACCGGCGACGGCCTGATCAGCGCGCTGCAGGTGCTGCAGGCCTGCGTGCGTAGCGGCCGCACGCTGTCGCAATTGCTGGCGGACGTGACGCTGTTTCCCCAGACGCTCATCAACGTGCGCCTTCGCCCCGGCCAGGACTGGAAGGCCAACACCCTGCTGGACGCAGAGACCAAGGCGGTGGAAGGTGAGCTGGGCGACACCGGCCGCGTGCTCATTCGCGCCAGCGGCACCGAGCCGCTGCTGCGCGTGATGGTCGAGGCGCGCAACGAAACACAGGCGCTGAATTGCGCGCAGCGGCTGGTGGACGCCGTCAAGGCGGGCTGAACCCGTATCAGGGCCGGCGTGCCAGCCGGTCACGCAGGCGCCAGGCCTGCAGCGCGACCAGCTCGCCCAGGCCGCGCAGCAGCTCGATGGACAGGGCGGCGATCTGCAGGGGCAACAGCCTCAGGTGTTTCATGCCCATACCCTAGCGCCGCCACATGACAAAAGCATGTCAGCGCAACCCATCGCGCTGCAGTAAGCTGCGCAGCCGTGCTGCATCCTCATCACCTGCCTGAACTCGACGAACTGCAACGCGTCATCGCGCTGGGCGGCGCGCACCTGCAGGTCACCACCCAGCCGCTGGCGGGGCACCTGCCGCTGTACACCGTGACGCTGGGCAACCCTTCGCGGGACGTGCCGGCTGTGGGTTTTTTTGGTGGCGTGCACGGGCTGGAGGGCATCGGCTCGCAGGTGGTCACTGCCTACCTGCATGCGCTGGTCACGCGGCTGCGCTGGGACACATCCGTGCATGCGCTGCTGGACCAGGTGCGCCTGGTCTTCATGCCGGTGGTCAACCCCGGCGGCATGCTGCGCCACACGCGCGCCAACCCCAGCGGTGTGGACCTGATGCGCAACGCGCCGGTGGACGCGCGCGAACCGGTGCCTTTCCTGGTGGGCGGCCAGCGCATCAGCGCCGGGCTGCCCTGGTACCGTGGCCGCGCCGGCGCGCCCATGGAGGCTGAAAGCGCCGCGCTGTGCGCGCTGGTGGAAACCGAGCTGCACGGCCGCCCGTTCAGCCTGGCGCTGGATTGCCATTCGGGCTTTGGCATGCGCGACCGCGTGTGGTTCCCGTATGCGCACCGGCGCACACCCATGCCGCACCTGGCGCAGCTGCACGCGCTGCAAGCCACGTTTTCAGACAGCCACCCGCACCACAACTACGTGTTCGAGCCACAAAGCCACCAGTATCTGACCCATGGCGACCTGTGGGACCACCTGTACCTGCGGGCCTGCGCACGCCCGGGCGAAGTGTTTTTGCCGCTGACGCTGGAGATGGGCTCGTGGCTGTGGGTCAAGAAGAACCCGCGCCA
>CAZUJD010000294.1:0-3973 GCA_964620025.1 uncultured Ramlibacter sp.
ATCGTCATGCTGGTCACGCCCGAGATCGGCGGTCTGCCGTATGTGGTGTCGGGCCTGGTGGCTGCCGGGGGGCTGGCCGCGGCGTTGTCCACCGCTGACGCGCTGCTGCTGACCATCAGCAACTCCATCGTGCGCGATGTGTATTGCCATGAGGTGCGCCGCGACGTGACGCCCGAGCAGCGGGTCATCCTGTCCAAGTTTGCCCTGCTGGGCATTGCCATGGTGGCGGCCTTTGTGGCGGCGCTCAAACCGGCGGACATCCTGCCCCTGGTGGCGGCTTCGTTCTCGCTGGCGGCATCGGCCTTCGTCCCTGTCATGGTGCTGGGCATCTTCTGGCGGGGGACCACCCGGGCGGGCGCAGTCGCCGGCATGCTGGGTGGCCTGGGTGTCACCGTGTATTACATGCTGGTGAATTCACAGGTGGTTCGCAACCTGGTCGGGCTGGATCCAGGTGCCGCCTTGTGGTTTGGCATCCTGCCGGTATCGGCTGGCGTTTTCGGGGTGGGTCTGGGGCTGGTCGTGGCAGTACTGGTCAGCCTGGCCACACGGGGCGGCGACTGACACGCTAGCGCCGCACTTGCTGCCTCAGGGCGCGGGGCTGTGCAAAGCGACCTCGGATGCATACGCCGCTGCGATGGCCGATCCTCGGACTTGTCGCAGAATGCCCTCGGCGCGGGCTACGGCGGCCTGGAACTCTGCCGCGTTACGGGCGGCCTCGATCCGCAGGCAAAGCTCGTCAGCGCTGGGGCCCATGGCGTCGGTCAGCCGGCGGACTGCAAAACGCTTGGCATCGGGAAGGCTGACGGCTGGTGCCGCGACAGGTGTCAGGGGGGAGGGGGCGGTCGCCGCCGGTGCGGCGGTGCCGGCAGTCACCTCGATGAAGCCACCGGTTTCCAGTTCGTCCAGCAACTGCGCGGGATCGCCCAGCATGGCCGCCAGCTTGGCCAGTTCGTCAAAACCTTTCTTGCCATCAACCAGGATCAACATGGACCGCTGCTTGGGTCCCAGGCCATGTTGCCGGGTGGCAATGGCCTCCGTGCCCCTGGACGATTTTTGGTAGATCGCGCTCTTGTTCATCCCGGACCGCCATCAGTTGTTGTTGTAAGTTCAGTGTAAGTCAGTGTGGCCGTGCGAGTCGACTGGCGTAAGCCCTGCAACCGGAGGTACTCAGTCAGCGTTCCCCGGACCGGGTAATCCCTGACGGTGTTTTCACGATGTAAAGATTCTTTGTAAGGAAAGGGTAAGCGCCCCTGCAAACCATGCGTGAAGTACTTCACGTTGGCGGGTCCATGCTCCTGTTTGTCAGCATCATCAAGCTCATTGCAGAGATCGCCTTGCTGGCCATCGCAGGCCAGTGGCTGCTGGGGCTGCTGGCCGGCGGCAAGAGGGATACCAACACCTTCTACCAGCTGTTCCAGGTTTTGACCCGTCCGTTTGTGCGCGGTGCCCGGCTGATCACGCCCAAGGTTGTCATTGACCGCCACGTGCCGCTGGTAGCTTTCCTGCTGCTGGCTTTCGTCTGGATCACTGCCACGGTGACCAAGATCAGCATCTGCGTTCAGATCGGAGTCCAGCAATGCCAGTGATGCAGCGTATCCGCTACCTGGGCCTCAAGTGGTGTGCCATGGGCCTGTTGGTGTTTGGCCGCCGGCAGACGGCTGCTGCGGTGTTTGACCAGATGCTTGCAGAATTCCCGCGCGACGCCTATGCCATGGCCAGCAAGGCCCAGCTTCATGTGCAGGCAGGCGAACGGGCCCAGGCCTTGCGGCTTTTCAATGCGCTGGTGCACGATCACCCCGCGCACGCAGCACACTGGTTCAACCTGGGTTACATGCTCGAGGAAGATGGGCACTATCCCGAAGCCGAAGCTGCCTTTCGCCGCGCCACCGAGATCAGTCCCGAACTGGACCGGGCCTGGTATGGCCTGGGCCTTGTCCTGATCCGCCTGCGCCGCTTTGACGAAGCGCTGGCAGCGCTCAAGCAAAACACGAAATTGCAACCCATGAGCCCGTACGGCTGGTACCAGCTGGCGCGGGTCCATGTGGACCGGCATGAGCCTGATGAGGCGCGAAAGATCATTTCGCACCTCAAGAGGTTCGAGCCAAAAGTAGCCGCCCAGCTGGAACGTGAGACAGGGATCTTTGTCTCGTCTGCCAGTTGAGTGGGTATTTGAAAGGATGCGGCCCGGTTGCAGGCTGCCGCAACGACGGCAGCGGGTCGCTTGAGAAGGTCGCAGACAACACCCGGCGACGGGAATGGAAGGAGACAACGGCATGCAGTTGACAGAAGGCCACCGCACCTACTGGCGGAAGAACCTCAGGATCACGGCCATATTGCTCGCAATATGGTTTGTGGTCACCTACGTCGTGGGCTACATGGCCCGTGACCTCAACTTCACATTCTTTGGCTGGCCCTTCAGCTTCTGGATGGGGGCCCAGGGCAGCCTGATCATCTACGTGTTGATCATTGGCTTCTACGCCCGTTACATGAACAAGCTGGACCAGGAGTTCGGCGTGGCGGAAGAGGAGTAAACCATGGCTGGAATTTTCGGTGAAACAGGGGGCGCCAGTACGTCGGCCTCCAATGCTGCCTTCAAGCAGCAACTCAACAAGGTGTACGGGTGGTACACCGGTGGTTTTGTCGCCTTTGTGATCGTTCTGGCGATCCTGGAGCAGGTGGGCCTGAGCCGCGAATGGATCGGCTTCATTTTCCTGCTGGCCACTGTCGGGCTGTACGCTGGTATCGGCATCATGAGCCGTACCACGGACGCGGCGGAGTACTACGTGGCGGGCCGGCGGGTGCCGGCGGTGTACAACGGTATGGCCACGGGCGCCGACTGGATGTCCGCAGCCTCGTTCATCGGCATGGCCGGAACGCTCTACCTCACGGGCTACAGCGGACTGGCCTTCATCATGGGATGGACGGGCGGCTACTGCCTGGTGGCGCTGTTCCTGGCGCCGTACCTGCGCAAGTTTGGTCAGTTCACCATTCCCGATTTCCTGGGTGAACGCTATGGCGGCAACGTGCCGCGTTTCATTGGCATCTTCGCCGCGATCCTGTGCTCCTTCACCTATGTGGTGGCGCAGATCTACGGTGTCGGCCTGATCACCACGCGCCTGACTGGCGTGGCCTTTGAGCTTGGCATTTTCCTGGGTCTGGGTGGCATTCTGGTGTGCTCGTTCCTGGGCGGCATGCGCGCGGTGACGTGGACGCAGGTGGCCCAGTACATCATCCTGATCATTGCCTACATGATCCCGGTGGTGTGGCTGTCGGTCAAACAGACCAGTGTGCCCGTACCGCAGGCCATCTATGGTTTCCAGCTGCAGAAAGTCACGGCCAAGGAAGCGGACCTGATCAAGGACCCCAAGGAGCTGGAGGTCCGCAAAGTCTACGCGGAACGCGCTGCTGCTCTGGGCGAAAAGCTCAAGGATCCGAAGGCCGCACTTGCAGCCGACAAGGAAGCCGCCACCAAGAAGGTTGCCGACCTGAAGGCCGCCAATGCCATGGCATCCGAGCTGGCTGCCGCCGAGAAGGCACTGGCAGCGCTGCCGGCGGACGAAGCCGCTGCCAAAACCGCCTGGACGCGTGCGAAGGCCGCCGCCGAAGCCAAGGACAAGCCATTGGGCGGCATGCCGCGCCATGCGGCACAGTTCGCCGGCGACCCCAAGGGTGACGCCAAGGCGCAGCAAGCCTACGACTATTCGCGCCGCAACTTCCTGGCGCTGATTTTCTGCCTGATGGTGGGTACGGCTGCGTTGCCGCACATCCTGATGCGCTACTACACCACGCCCAGCGTCAAGGAAGCACGCGAATCGGTGACCTGGTCGCTGTTCTTCATCTTCCTGCTGTACTTCACGGCGCCCGCCCTGGCGGTGCTGGTCAAGTTCGAGGTCTTCAGCAACGTCGTCGGGACACCGTTCGACCAGTTGCCGGCCTGGGTGGCGAACTGGGCCAAGGTCGACCCGGCCCTGCT
>CAZUJD010000295.1:0-301 GCA_964620025.1 uncultured Ramlibacter sp.
CGACATGCACCCCGGCAACATCCAGGTCAGCCTGGAGCCCGCCACCTTCGGGCGCTACATCGCGCTGGACTTCGGCATCATCGGCACGCTCACGGAATACGACAAGGAATACCTGGCGCAGAATTTCACGGCCTTTTTCCGGCGCGACTACAAGCGGGTGGCCGAACTGCACATTGAATCGGGCTGGGTGCCGCCCGAGACCCGCGTGGACGAACTGGAGGCCGCAGTGCGTACCGTGTGCGAGCCCTACTTTGACCGCCCGCTCAAGGAGCTGTCGCTGGGCATGGTGCTGATGCGGCTG
>CAZUJD010000295.1:311-3964 GCA_964620025.1 uncultured Ramlibacter sp.
TGCGGCTGTTCCAGACTTCGCGCCGCTTTCATGTGGAGATCCAGCCGCAGCTGGTACTGCTGCAGAAGACCCTGCTCAACATAGAAGGCCTGGGCCGCCAGCTGGATCCCGACCTGGACCTGTGGAATACCGCCAAGCCGTTCCTGGAGAAGTGGATGGTCGAGCAAATTGGTCCGCAGCGGCTGCTGGACGAGCTCAAGGCCCAGGCACCACGTTATGCCAAGGTGCTGCCTGACCTGCCACGGCTGCTGCACGACTACCTGCGCCAGCGTCCGTCTGACCACCGGCGGGACCTGCAGGATCTGCTGTTGGAGCAGCGGCGGACCAACCGCCTGCTGCAGGCCATCATTTATGGCGGCATTGGTTTTGCTTTGGGCCTGCTGGCCATGCAATTCATTGTGCGCGTACGTATTTGGTGAAGCGCCTGCCCTAGAATCCGGCCCGAGGAGTGAGAAGAGATGAACGCATTGATCACCTTTGTCCTTGCCTATCTGGCGGTCACAATCGCGATTGGCCTGATCGCCGCCAGGCGCGTGAAATCGTCGCGTGACTACATGATCGCAGGTCGCAGCCTGCCGCTGTACATGAATGTGGCCACGGTGTTTGCCACCTGGTTTGGCGCCGAAACGGTGTTGTCCGTCTCCGCCACCTTCGCCAAGGACGGGCTGTCGGGTATTCCCGGTGATCCTTTTGGTGCTTCCGTGTGCCTGGTACTGGCTGCGTTGCTGTTCGCCCGCCTGTTCTACCGGATGAACCTTCTGACCATCGGTGATTTCTACAAGCAGCGCTATGGCAAGGTTGTTGAAGTCATTACCAGCGTGGCGATCGTTGCCTCCTATCTGGGTTGGACCTCGGCCCAAATGACCGCACTCGGGCTGGTGATCTACGTACTGTCAGGCGGGGCCCTGGCGCTGAATCATGCCATCCTGCTGGGCGCAGCCGTCGTTCTGGTTTACACAATCTTTGGCGGCATGTGGTCGGTGGCTTTCACGGACCTGTTCCAGACGGTGGTCATCCTGGTCGGCCTGACGTTGGTGGCGCTTCTGGTGGGCGACCTGGCGGGTGGTGCCAGCAAGGTGATCACGCAAGCCGCGGCAGACGGCAAGTTCAATTTCTTTCCCAGTGACGCGCCTGGTTGGTGGGCCATGGCGGGCGCTTTCTTTGCGTTTGCCTTTGGGTCGATCCCGCAGCAGGATGTGTTTCAGCGCATGACCAGTGCGAAGGATGAAAAAACCGCGGTACGTGGCACGATCATTGGTGCGCTGATCTATTTCTGCTTTGCGTTCGTGCCGATCTTCATCGCCTATGCAGCGTTGGTCAGCGACCCCTCTTTGGCCAAGCTGTTCGGGGGTGAGGACGCCCGCGAGATCCAGCGCATCCTGCCTGACCTGGTGCTGGGCAAGATGCCACTGTGGGCGCAGGTGATGTTTTTCGGCGCCTTGCTGTCGGCTATCCTGTCCACGGCCAGTGGTGCACTTCTGGCACCTACCTCTCTCTTTACCGAGAACGTGTTGCGGCCTTTTGTGCCCCACATGAGCGACCGTCAGTTCCTGCTGACACTTCGCATCATCCTGGTCACTTTCACCGCCTGCGCGCTGCTGTTTGCCCTGAACAGCACCAGCACCATGTACGAAATGGTGCAAAACGCCTACAACGTGACGCTGGCTGGCGCCTTTGTGCCACTGGTTGCTGGTGCGTACTGGAAACGCGCCACAACCCAGGGCGCCCTTTTTTCATCCATAGGCGGAATTGCGGTTTGGCTGGTAGCCCAGAATGTGGCATCTGGAGCACTTGTGCCGGCCAACCTCATTGGCCTGTTTGCTTCCATTGTGCTGATGTTGCTGGCTTCACTGGCGCCGCAGGTCATCCGAAATCAGGGGCACCCGATTCCGAGGGCATAGGGAGCAGGTTGGGCGCAGCGGTTGAAACCGACCCTGCCGCCTATAATTGAGGGTTTTGCACCTTTGACCCTCCACCGCCATGCCTATCTACGCCTACAAATGCGAGTCCTGCGGGCACAGCAAGGACGTCCTGCAGAAAATCTCGGATGCCCCTTTGACCGAATGCCCCGCTTGCGGCAAGGCCAGCTTTGCCAAGCAGGTGACGGCCGCGGGTTTCCAGCTCAAAGGGTCCGGCTGGTACGCCACCGATTTCAAGGGGGGCAGCACGGCCAGCCCCGCGCCTGCCACGGCGGCTGACGCCAAGCCGGACAGCAAACCCGCAGACAGCAAACCCTCGGACTCCACCCCTGCCAAGGCCGAGTCGGCGCCGTCGGCCGCCGGCGGCTGCGGCAGCGCCTGCGCCTGTCACTGAAAGCCCCCATGGCTGCTTTGCGCAAATGGCTGTTTGCAGGCTTGCTGGTCATCGTTCCGGTGGCGATCACGGTCTGGGTTCTCCAGTGGATCATCGGCACGCTCGACCAGACCCTGCTGATCCTGCCGGCCGCATGGCAGCCTGACAAGCTCCTGGGCGTTCACATCCCCGGCTTCGGCGTGGTGCTGGCGCTGGCCATCCTGCTGGCCGTCGGCGCGGCAGCCAGCAATTTCTTTGGTCGCACCCTGTTGGGCTGGTGGCACAACCTGCTCGGCCGGATCCCGGTGGTCCGCTCCATCTACCTGAGTGTCAAGCAGGTGTCGGACACGCTTTTTTCCGAAACCGGCAACGCCTTCCGCACCGCGGTCCTGATCCAGTGGCCGCGTGAAAACATGTGGACCATCGGTTTCGTGACCGGCACGCCCGGTGGTGACGTCGCCACGTACCTCCAGGGTGAGTACCTGAGCGTCTATGTACCCACCACGCCCAATCCCACGGGCGGCTATTTCGTGATGCTGCGCCGCGAGGACTGCATCGAGCTCAGGATGAGCGTGGACGATGCGCTCAAGTACATCGTCTCCATGGGCGTCGTCGTGCCCGGCGGCCCCTTCAACCAGAACATCAAGTAAAGCGCCCTTCACGGCGCAGCCATGCCATGTCCCAAATGCGTACCACTTATTGCGGTCTTGTGACCGAAGCCCTGATGGGCCAAACCGTGACCCTGTGCGGCTGGGTCAACCGCCGCCGCGACCATGGCGGCGTGATCTTCGTGGACCTGCGCGACCGCGAAGGTTATGTGCAGGTTGTCTGCGACCCCGACCGCGCCGAGATGTTCAAGGTGGCCGAAGGCCTGCGCAACGAGTTCTGCGTGCAGATCAAGGGCCTGGTGCGTGCGCGCCCTGAAGGCACCACCAACGACAACCTCAAGAGCGGCAAGATCGAGGTGCTGTGCCATGAGCTGAAGGTGCTCAACCCTTCGGTCACCCCGCCGTTCCAGCTGGACGACGACAACCTGAGCGAAACCACCCGCCTCACGCACCGGGTGCTGGACCTGCGCCGCCCGTACATGCAGAACAACCTCATGCTGCGCTACCGTGTGGCCATGGAGGTGCGCAAGTTCCTGGACGCCAACGGTTTCGTGGACATTGAAACGCCCATGCTGACCAAGAGCACCCCCGAAGGTGCTCGCGACTACCTGGTGCCCAGCCGCGTGCATGACGGCATGTTCTTCGCGCTGCCACAATCGCCCCAGCTGTTCAAGCAGCTGCTGATGGTGGCGGGCTATGACCGCTACTACCAGATCACCAAGTGTTTCCGTGACGAAGACCTGCGAGCCGACC
>CAZUJD010000296.1:0-2032 GCA_964620025.1 uncultured Ramlibacter sp.
GCCGCCTGAGAGCTGGTGCGGGTAGCGGTCGCCAAACCCGCCCAGGCCCACGCGCTCCAGCCAGGCCTGGGCCTGGGCGCGCGCATCGGCATCCGGCACGCCACGGTATTGCAGGCCGACCATCACGTTGTCGATGGCGCTGCGCCAGGGCATGAGCGCCTCGGTCTGGAACATGTAGCCCGCGCGGCGGTTGATGCCCTGCAGGGGCTGGCCAAACACCCGCACCTGGCCGGACGAGGCTTCCAGCAAACCGGCGCCGATGTTCAAAAGCGTGGATTTACCGCAGCCCGTGGGGCCAACCACCGACACGAATTCACCCGCACGGATACGCAGCGTGGTGTCGGCCACGGCGGTGTAGCGCTGCGCGGCGTCTTCCCTGGACCGGAAAGTGACCGAGATATCGATCAGCTCAAGCGCGAATTCAGACATTCGCGGATCTTATGCCTTGTACTTTTCCTTGGCGCGGCGGGCAAATTCGTTGGTGTAGGTCTTGCCCAGGTCGATCTTGTCGGCCTTGATGGCCGGGTCGAAGCTGGTCAATGCGCGCAGGGCCGTTCTGGCGCCGTCTTCGGGCAGCAGGCCGTCCAGGGCGATGGCTTCGCGCACCTTGTTGAACGACGCCAGGTACAACGCCCGGTCACCGAGCAGGTAGGCCTCGGGCACGGTCTTGATGATGTCGCTGGGACCGGCCGTCTGCAGCCACTTGAGGCCGTGCACGATGGCGTTGGCCATGGCCTGGCAGGTGTTGGGGTGCTTCTGCACGAATTCCATCGGTGCATACAGGCAACCCGCCGGCATGGGGCCACCGAACACATCGTGGGTGCCCTTGAGCGTGCGTGTGTCGCTGATGATCCTGACCTCGCCTTTTTGCTCCAGCATGGTCATGACCGGGTCGGTGTTGCTCATGGCGTCGATCTGGCCCGAACGCAGCGCGGCCAATGCGCCGGCGGCCGTGCCCACGCCCACGAAGCTCACGTCGGCGGGCTTCAGGCCCGCGCGCGACAGCACCAGGTTGGCCACCATGTTGGTGGACGAGCCCGGGGCCGACACACCGATCTTCTTGCCCTTGAGGTCGGCCACGCCCTTGTAATTGGGGATGGCCTTGGTCGAGATGCCCATGGCGATCTGCGGTGCACGGCCCTGCAACACAAAGGCCTGGAACATCTGGCTTTTGCTTTGCAGGTTGATGGTGTGCTCGTAGGCACCGCTCACCACATCGGCCGAGCCGCCCACCACGGCCTGCAACGCGCGCGAACCACCGGCGAAATCGGAAATCTCGACGTCCAGTCCCTCAGCCTTGAAGTAGCCCAGCTGCTCGGCCAGCGTGAGCGGCAGGTAGTAAAAGGCAGCCTTGCCACCCACGGCAATGGAGACCTTGGCTTTCTCGAGCTTGCCCTGCGCACGCAGCGAAGGCACGGCGACGGCGGCCGCAGTGAGGGCTGCCAGGGAGGTAAAGGTTCTTCGGTTGATCGCAGCGCTGGATGTATTTGTTTTCATGGTGGCAACCTCTCTTTTTTTGCTTTGCCGGAGGTTATGCGCGCATGAAAAAAACCGCATCGGGAACATCCCGTGCGGGTTTGTACGTAATGTAAAGACGTGGTTACACCGGGCCTGTCTTGCGTCCTGTGCGGCGGTAGGTCAGCAGCACGCGCCAGGTGTGCGGCGCCAGCGTGGTGTGCAGCGTGCCCGTGGGCAGCGCGGCGCTTTGTCCCGTGAGGTAACGCCACGCCGCGCCGCACTGCTGGCGAAACAGCATGCGGTGGTGCCAGTTGACGAACAGCCCGTCGGGCTTGAGCTGCTGCACCTGGGCAAACTTGGTGCTCGTCCAGTCCTGCCCGATGCTCACGTCGCGGTCATCGCCCTGCCCCATCTGTGTGGTGTACACCGTGCTGCGCAGCGCCTGGTACTGCGTGTGCTGCGCGATCATGCCGTCGTAGCAGCGCAGCATCTGCACCTCTGAATACGCCAGGCGTTTGCCAAGCGCCGTGCCCCAGCCGGCGGTGACGGCGATATACTGCTCGCCATCGATCTC
>CAZUJD010000296.1:2042-3949 GCA_964620025.1 uncultured Ramlibacter sp.
CAGCCGGCCAGGTATTGCTCTGCCAGCATGCGCACTACAGTGCCCGGTCCAAAGAAGGTGTTGGTGCCGTTGCCGCCGATGTAGTTGCCCGGGTTGCCCACCAGCGTGGCATGGCGCCCCGGCATGGGGTAATACAGGGCCTGTGTGGCCCCGCTGTTGGCCAGCGTGGGCAGCGTGGCCGCAAAGCCCAGCGAGCGCTCGTCGCGCGCATAAAAGGCCACGTAATTGCGCACGTTGGCCGGGATGGTGGTGCGGTGCTTCTGGAAATTGCCCGTGCCCGGCACCGGGTCCACCGCGATCACGTTCAGTGGCAGGCCGCGCAGCTGCGGGTCGGCGGCCATGGCGTTGGCAAACATGTGGGTGGTGACGGCGCCGCGGCTCCAGCCGATGGCGTTGACCTGCGTGACCGGCCGGGTGCGGCGGAACATCTTGATCTTCTGCATCTGCAGCGCCTGCTGGGTGACCTTGCGGTCGGGGCGGATGCGCCCCTTTTCGCGGCCCAGGAAGTTGTAGACGATCTTTTCGTCGGCAATGGGGATACCGGCTTCTTTCAGCACGCGGTAATTCAGTTCGGTCAGCCTGGTGCGGCTCCAGGTGGCTTCACCGCGGATCATGGCCAGCGCGTGG
Source organism: uncultured Ramlibacter sp. (assembly GCA_964620025.1). Taxonomy (GTDB): domain Bacteria; phylum Pseudomonadota; class Gammaproteobacteria; order Burkholderiales; family Burkholderiaceae_C; genus RAM1. Next base: position 2,670 of record CAZUJD010000296.1, read on the forward strand.
GCCACGTTTTCTTCCCACCCGCGGCCGAAGGCGACGCCGGTGGTGCTGGAATAGTTGCCGGGGGTGACGAATTTTTCGTCTTCCTGCCAGTTGCCGCTGCCGGGGCCGTCGGCAATGATCCAGTCCACAAACTCCATGCCGGCGCAGTGGCGCGCCAGGGTGGATATCAGCTCGCCGCCGGGGTAATCCGGGTTGGCGAAGTCAAAGCTGTTGGAGTCCGTGCCGCAGAAAAATACCGTGAAGGTTGCCACGCATCACTCCCACCTTTATAGGTCGGGAGTATTACTCAACTAGCGGTAACCCACAAACAAAATGCCAATATTCACCAGCAGCGCCAGCGTCCAGACAGCCGAGCGCGCCAGGGCCAGGTCGGCCACATACAACACCACATAGATCACGCGCAGCACGATCCACACAAATGCCAGGATGTCCAGCCGGGTCTGCGCCGCGCCCAGCTGGTGGGCCACGATGACCGCGCCCATGAAGAACGGCAGGGCCTCAAAACTGTTGGCCTGCGCGGCATTGGCGCGGGCGCGCCAGTCTTTTTGGCGGGCCATCCAGCCGCGCGGGTCATGGTTGTCAAACCCGCCGTCCCTGCGCGGCTTGCTGAAGGTGCCCGACTTGGCCAGCCAGGCGCAGCCCAGGGGCAGCAGCGCCGCGATCAGCAGGCACCAGTAAGCGATGGTGAATTTGGCGTAGCCCATGTTGTTTTGTCCTTGCAGGTTCTTGTTCAGCGCCGGTCCACCAGCGCGTGGGCAATGGTGCCCAGGTCCACATACTCCAGCTCGCTGCCCGCGGGCACGCCGCGCGCCAGCCGCGTGACCTGCAGGCCCCGGGCCTTGAGCGCCTCGCCGATCACATGGGCCGTGGCTTCGCCCTCGGCCGTGAAATTGGTCGCCAGGATCACCTCCTGCACCGTACCGCCCGTGGCGCGGTCAAACAGCTTTTGCAGGCCGATGTCGCGCGGGCCGATGCCGTCCAGCGGGCTCAGCTTGCCCATCAGCACAAAGTACAGCCCGCGGTAGGCACTGGTGCGCTCCACGGCGGACTGGTCGGCCGGGGTTTCCACCACGCACAGCTTGCTGCGGTCGCGCTGCGGGTCCAGGCAGGTGGGGCAGACCTCACCCTCGGTGAAGGTATGGCACTGGGTGCAGTGGCGCACGCTGGTGGCCGCCTGGTGCAGCGCCTGCGACAGCATCTGCGCGCCCTCGCGGTCGTGCTGCAGCAGGTGAAACGCCATGCGCGAGGCCGACTTGACACCCACGCCCGGCAGGCGGCGC
>CAZUJD010000297.1:0-1292 GCA_964620025.1 uncultured Ramlibacter sp.
TGCACCTGCATGATCATGCGGGTGCTGCGCCGCTCGGCGTCCAGCACGGCCTGTACCGCGTTCATGCTGAGCTTGATGAGATCAGCCGCCGTGCCTTGCATGGGGGCATTGATGGCCGCGCGTTCGGCACCGCCGCGGCGCGGGCCGTTGGGTGAATTGATCTCGGGAAGGTAAAGCCGCCGACCGAAAACGGTCTCCACATAGCCCTGGCTCTTGGCCGTCAGGCGCGTCTCATCCATGTAGGTCTTCACGCCTGCAAAACGCTGGAAATAGCGCTCGATGTAGTTTTTGGCCGCCGTGTTGTCGATCGCCAGCGCACGTGCCAGCCCGAAAGCGCTCATGCCATAGATCAGTCCGAAATTGATGACCTTGGCATAGCGGCGCTGTTCGGCAGACACCTGCCCGGCGGGCACGCCGAACACCTCGGCCGCCGTGGCACGGTGCACGTCCATGCCGTCATGAAAAGCCTTGAGCAGGGCTTCGTCGCCACTGATGTGGGCCATGATGCGCAGCTCGATCTGGCTGTAGTCGGCGCTGGCGATCACGTGGCCCGGCGGCGCAACGAAGGCTTCGCGCACACGGCGGCCTTCGGGCGTGCGGATCGGTATGTTCTGCAGGTTGGGGTCGTTGCTGGACAGCCGCCCCGTGACGGCCACCGCCTGCGCGTAGTGGGTGTGAACCCGCCCGGTGCGCGGGTTGGCCATCTGGGCGAGCTTGTCGGTGTAGGTGCCCTTGAGCTTGGAAAGGCTGCGGTGCTCCAGGATGCGGGCGGGCAGCGGGTAGTCCTCGGCCAGCTTTTCCAGTACTTCCTCATCGGTGCTGGGGGCTCCACTGGGCGTCTTCTTGACCACCGGAAGACCCAGCTTGGTGAAGAAAATCTCGCCGATCTGCTTGGGTGAACCCAGGTTGAAGGGCTGGCCCGCCAGCTCATGGGCCTGCGCCTCCAGCGCCATGATGCGCTGGCCCAGTTCATGGCTTTGCGCGGCCAGCGTCGGCGCGTCAATCAGCACGCCGTTTCGCTCGATCCGGTAGAGCGTTTCGCTGCTGGCCATCTCCAGCTCGTAGACAAAGCGCAGCTTGTCGTCCATTTCAAGCTGAGGCCACAGGGTGCGGTGTACGTCCAGCGTCTGGTCGCTGTCCTCACACGAGTATTCGGCCGCCCTGGCAATGTCCACCTGGCTGAACGGAATCTGGTGGGCGCCCTTGCCACACAGGTCCTCATAGTTGATGCCGCTGCGCCCCAGGTGCCGCTCCGCCAGGCTGGCCAGGCCGTGGGGTTTGTGCACTTCCAG
>CAZUJD010000297.1:1302-3915 GCA_964620025.1 uncultured Ramlibacter sp.
CACGTAGCTTTGCAGCATGGTGTCATGCGCGTAGCCCTGCACCTCGATGCCGTGGTTGGCAAACACGTGACGGTCGTATTTGACATGCTGGCCCAGTTTTTTCTTCGTGCCGTCTTCCAGCCACGGCTTCAAACGGGCCAGCACCTGGTCACGCGGAAGCTGGTCCGGCGCATCAGGATAGTTGTGCATCAGCGGGATATAGGCCGCCTCGCCCGGCGTGACACTGAAGCTCACGCCCACGATCTCGGCGCGCATTTCATCCAGCGAGGTGGTTTCAGTGTCCACCGCCACCAGGTCGGATGCCATCAGGCGGGCCAGCCAGGCATCGAATGCCTCCCAGGTGAAGATAGTGTCGTACTTCAGTGCGCCTGGCTCGCGTCGGGCAGGCGCTGCGGGCTCATCAAACAGGCCGCCGGTTTCGCCGCGGCGGGTGGGCTGGGCTGCGTCGGGCTGCCCGGTCTGCGCATCCTGGGCCACCAGCGTCTTGACCAGACCCCTGAATCCGTATTTTTCGCTGAAGGCCTTAAGCGCATCATTGTCCTGGCTGCCGATCGAAATCGCGTCCAGCGACGGCAGCCCATCGACGTGGCCGGCCAGGTCACAGTCGGTCTTGATGGTCAGCAGTTCACGCCCCTTGGGCAGCCAGTCCAGCGCATTGCGCAGGTTTTCACCCGCCACGCCCTTGATCTCGCCCGCACGGGCGACCAGCACGTCCAGTGAACCGTACTCCAGCAACCACTTCACCGCGGTTTTCGGGCCCACCTTGGGCACGCCCGGCACGTTGTCCACGGCGTCGCCCACCAGGGTCTGGTAATCCAGCATGAGGCGCGGCGGCACACCGAACTCCGCCTCCACCCCGGCCACGTCACGGCGCCGGTCGTTCATGGTGTCAATGACGGTGATGTGTTCATTCACCAGTTGGCTCAGGTCCTTGTCGCCGCTGGAGATGATGACCTCGATGCCCTGCTGCGACGCTGTATGCGCCAGCGTGCCGATCACATCGTCGGCCTCCACGCCGGGTACATCCAGCACCTTCCATCCCAGCAGCCTCACCACCTCGTGGATGGGCGGGATCTGGCTGCGCAGATCGTCAGGCATGGGCGAGCGGTTGGCCTTGTATTCAGGGTACAGCGCATCGCGGAAGGTCGGGCCCTTGGCATCGAACACGCAGGCGGCGTAGTCGGCCCGCACATCCTTGCGCAGTTTCTGCATCATGTTGATCATGCCGCGGATGGCACCCGTGGCCGCACTGTTGGGGTCGCCCGGCACCGCACGCAGGTCGGGCATGGCGTGAAAGGCCCGGTAGAGGTAGCTGGAGCCATCGACCAGCAGCAGTGTTTTCGGCGCAACAGATTCAGACATGGGGAAGGAAAAAGTGGTTGGCAGTCAGGACGCGGGTTTACCCTTGAGGCTCGACCAACCCATGTCCAGATGGACCGAATTGCCATGAAAACCTTGCCCCGCCTGCTGCTGCTTGCCAGTTTAATCCTCCCGCTGGGTGCCTTTGCCGCCGGCGCCATTGCCGTGGATGACGAAGAGGGCGAAACCGATCCGGGCTACGGCGTGGTGACCGGCGCTGCCACCCGCGACGAAGCCGGCCGCGACGCGCTGGCCGAATGCCGCAAGCAGGGCAACAAGAGCTGCAAGGTGGTGGTGCGTTTTGACAAGTGCGGCGCCTACGCCTCGTCCCGCAAAAATGCCGGCATCGGCTTTGGTGGAACCCTGAATCTGGCCAAGGCCAAAGCCCTGGAAGATTGCGGCGCCAATGCCTGCAAGATCATCGTTGCCGAATGTGAATAAGCACTTGGGCTGATTTCCTACAATCGGGGCCATGCGAGCCCCTGTTCTGATCATTGCCTTGCTGGCCAGCCCCCTGGCCCAGGCGCAGGCACCCGTCCCTGTCGGCGGTGCGCAGGCGGTCAACCGCGAACCTGTATCTGCCGGCCGGACCAACCAGCGCGTGGAGCGAACGCATGTGGAAGATGCCGGCACGCGCGTGGACGAGGTGCGCTACGGCGGTGAAACGCAAAGCATCGCCGTCCAGCCCAAAACCGGCCTTCCCGAATACCAGATCAAGCGCGACGGCGCCCGCGTCTGGAACCTCCTGAAATTCTGACCCCCCGAATGCCCATTTCCGCCCATGGCAGTTTTCACTGAAGTCTCCGCCGAACAGGCACAGGCCCTGCTGGGCGAACTGAAACTTGGCGAGCTGCGCGAGTTGCGCGGCATCGAAGGCGGCATCGAAAACACCAACTATTTCGCCACCACCAGCGAAGGCGAGTACGTGCTGACGCTGTTTGAACGCCTGACGTTCGAGCAGTTGCCGTTCTATCTCCACCTCATGAAGCACCTGGCGCAGCGCGGCATTCCCGTGCCCGACCCGGCCGCCAACCGCGATGGGGACATCCTGCACACGGTCTGCGGCAAGCCGGCGGCCGTGGTGAACCGCCTGCGCGGCCGCAGTGAGCTGGCGCCGCAAGCGAACCACTGCGCCGCCGTGGGGGCCATGCTTGCGCGCATGCACCTGGCCGGGCGCGACTTCAACCGCAGCCAGCCCAACCTGCGCGGCCTGCGCTGGTGGAACGACACAGTGCCGGTGGTGCTGCCGTACCT
>CAZUJD010000298.1:0-3912 GCA_964620025.1 uncultured Ramlibacter sp.
ATGAAGGTCTCCAGCTTGATGGCCACGCGGTCGATATCGCGGGCAAATCGGTTGTAGGCCACCACGGCCGGAATGGCTGCGAACAGGCCGATGGCTGTGGCAACCAGGGCCTCGGCAATGCCCGGTGCCACCGTGGCCAGCGTTACCTGCTGCAGGCTGGCCAGTCCGGTGAAGGCGTGCATGATGCCCCATACCGTACCGAACAGGCCGACATAGGGCGACACCGAACCGACGGAGGCCAGGAACGACAGATTGGTTTCCACGGCGTCCAGTTCACGCTGGTAACTGGCGCGCATGGCGCGACGGGCGCCGTCCAGCAGGGTGCCGGCGTCGCTGATGCGACGCTCGCGCAGTTTCTGGAATTCGCGCATGCCGCTGGCAAAGATCCGCTCCATGGGGCCGGACTGTTTGGCATTCTGGGTGGCGGCCGACAACAGGTCGTTCAGGCTGGTGCCGGACCAGAAATCACGCTCGAAATCCTCGTTGAGTGCTTTCACGCGCTTGAGCGCAAACAGCTTGCGGAAGATCGCAGCCCAGCTGGTGACGGACACGACCACCAGCAGCAGCATGACAAGTTGCACCACCAGGCTGGCATTGAGCACCAGGTGGAGGATGGACAGGTCTTGGTTCATGTATTGATTGCTTCCAGAATGGGGGCGGTTATGCGGGCGGGCCGCAGGGTTGAGGCATCGACCCAGCCGATGCGGATGGTGCCCTCGCAAAGCACTGTACCCTGCCGCAGGGCCTGCTGCGCAATTGTGAAGGACGCCCGGCCCGATTCTGTGAGCTGGGCCGTAACAATAAGTTCATCGTCCAGCCGGGCGCTTTGCAGGTAGCGCACGCTGGTCTCGCTCACGACAAACATGCCTCCGGTGCTGTCACGCAGCTGCTGCTGACCCACGCCCAGCGAGCGCAGCCATTCGGTGCGGGCCCGCTCGAAGAACTTCAGGTAGTTGGCATAAAAAACGATCCCCCCGGCGTCCGTGTCTTCCCAGTAGACACGCACCGGCCACCGGAAAGCTGGAGCATTCATGCCAGCAACGCCCTGAGCCGCGCTGCGGCTTCCTGCAGCTGGGCCATGGAGCTGGCCGTGGAAAAGCGCACGTAGCGGTGCATGTCATGGTTGCCAAAGTCACGCCCCGGCGTGACCGCCACATGGGCACGGCGCATGACCTCGAACGCGAAATCCCAGGAGCCTTCGATGCCCAGCTTGTCGCAGGCGGCTGAGCAGTCGGCCCACGCGTAGAACGCGCCGTCGGGCACGACCGGCACGTTCAGGCCCATGGCGTTCAGCGCCGGGATGAACCAGTCACGCCGTGCCTTGAATTCGGCGCGGCGGCGTTCGTATTCGGCAATGCTCTCGGCTTCAAAACAGGCCAGGGCCGCGTGCTGCGCAATGGTGCTCGGGCAGATGAACAGGTTTTGCGCCAGGCGCTCCACCACGGGCACCAGCGCGTCGGGCACCACCAGCCAGCCCAGGCGCCAGCCGGTCATGTTGAAGTACTTGGAAAAGCTGTTGATGCTGATGAGCTGGTCGTCCAGCGCCAGTGCGGTCTGGCCGAAAGCATCGTCGTGGCTCAGGCCCAGATAGATCTCGTCCAGCAGCGTGATGCCGCCTTTGGCATTGACGTGGTTGTGGATGCGCGCCATCTCCGCGGGGTGGATGGAGGTGCCCGTGGGGTTGGAGGGTGACGCCAGAAGCACGCCGCGTGTGCGGGGTGTCCAGGCTGCTTCGACCTTGGCGGCGCTGAGCTGGAAGCGCTCTTGCGCGGTGGTGGGGATGAGCACCGCATTGCCTTCGGCCGCGCTGACAAAGTGGCGGTTGCACGGGTAGCTCGGGTCCGGCATGAGGATGTCGTCGCCCGATTCAATCAGCGCCAGGCAGGCCAGCTGCAGCGCGGCCGATGCGCCCGCCGTGACGACGATGCGCCGCGCCGGCACGTTCACGCCAAAGCGGCTGGCGTACCAGGCGCTGATGCGCTCGCGCAAGGGCGCCAGGCCCGTGGCCTGGGTGTACTGCGTGGCGCCGTCGCGCACGGCGCGCGCCGCGGCCTCCTGCACCAGCGGCGGCGCGGTGAAGTCCGGCTCGCCGATGTTCAGGAAGATCATGGGCTGGTCGCTGTGTGCCACCTCCTGGGCCAGGGCGGACGCCGCCTTGGCCACTTCCATGACGTAAAAGGGTTCTATGCGCTGGGCGCGGGCGGCGATCTTCATCCGCGTGCTTTGCCGCTGGCCTTGTCCGCCTGGACCTCGGTGGCGCGCAGTGACGGCGCCAGGCCGTTGAGCACGGCATTGACATACTTGTGGCCGTCGGTGCCGCCGAATTCCTTGGCCAGCTCGATGCATTCGTTGAGCACCACGCGCCAGGGCACGTCCAGGCAGTGGCGGAACTCATACGCGCCTATCCACATGACGGAATGCTCGATGGGCGAGATTTCTTCCAGCTTGCGGTCCAGCAGCGGCACGATCAGGGCGTCCAGCTCGGCTGCTTCGGCCACGCAGCCATGCAGCAGGGCGTCGTAGTGAGCGGAATCGGCCTTGTGAAAGCCCGCCAGATCGCGGGTGAAGGCGTCAATGGCCGGGGCTTCATTGCGCCCGACCAGGTGCTGGTACAGCGCCTGCAGCGCGAATTCGCGCGCGCGGCTGCGGGTCGATTTGGCCGATGCCTTGCGTGCGCCGGTGGACGTCAGACCGGTACGGGTCTGGCGCGGCTTGCCGGAGGAGGGGGGCGACGGCGGGGTGGTGCTGTCCGTGCTCATGAAAGGTCGTCCAGCAGGTTGGCCATTTCGACGGCCACGCGGGCCGCGTCGCGGCCTTTGTCGGTCTGGCGGGCCAGGGCCTGGTCCAGGTTCTCGGTGGTGAGGATGGCGTTGGCAATCGGCACCTGGTAGTCCAGCCCGATGCGCGTGACGCCGGCGCCCGATTCATTGGCCACCAGCTCGAAGTGGTAGGTTTCGCCGCGGATGATGCAGCCCAGCGCAATCAATGCGTCGTAGCTGTCCTTCTCGGCCATGGCCTGCAGGGCCAGCGGCACTTCCAGTGCGCCCGGCACCAATACGTGGGTGATGTTTTTTTCTTCCACACCCAGCGCGGCCAGCTCGGCCTTGCAGGCGGCCGCCAGCGCGTTGGTGATGCTTTCGTTGAAACGGGCCTGCACGATGCCGATATGCAGCCGCCTGCCGTCCAGCTTGTCCGATGTGCCCTTGTCTGCGCCAAACATGTTGATTCCTTCGGTGTTTTTGTCAGTGTCAGCGGGCGATGTAGCCCGCGATTTCCAGGCCATAGCCGGCCATGCTGGGCATGCGCCGCGGGTTGCCCATGAGGTTCATGCGGTGTACGCCGCATTCACGCAAAATCTGCGCGCCCACGCCGTAGGTGCGCAGGTCCATGCGGCCGCGCTCGGGTGCCTGCGCGGCACGGGCCGTGCCTTCAAACTGCGTGAGCAGTTGCGCGGCGCTTTCGCCGCAGTTCAGCAGCACGGCCACGCCCTTGCCCTCGCTGGCGATGTACTTCAGGCTCGCATCCAGGCCCCAGGAATGCATGGAGCGGTTGACTTCCAGTGCGTCCAGCACCGACAGCGGCTCGTGCACGCGCACGGCCACCGTGTCGTCAGTCTGCCAAGCCCCTTTGACCAGCGCCAGGTGCAGGCCCTGCGATGGTTTGTCCTTGAATGCATGGGCCGTGAACATGCCGAACGCGGTTTCGATGGTGCGCTCGCCCAGCTTTTCCACCAGCGATTCATTGCGGCTGCGGTGCTCGATCAGGTCAGCGATGGTGCCGATCTTCAGGCCGTGCTCGGCTGCAAACACCTGCAGGTCCGGCAGGCGGGCCATGGTACCGTCGTCTTTCATGATCTCGCAGATCACGGCCGCGGGGGTGCAGCCCGCCATGGTGGCCAAGTCGCAGCCGGCC
>CAZUJD010000299.1:0-3888 GCA_964620025.1 uncultured Ramlibacter sp.
GCCTGAATCCTTGATGCCGCCAAACGGCGTCAGCTCCAGCCGGTAGCCCGGCACCTCGCGCACGTTCACCGAACCTACATGCAGCTCGTTCACAAACCGTGTGATGTAGTCCAGCCGGTTGGTGCACACCGAGCTGCTCAGGCCGTAGGCCGTGCCGTTGGAGATACGGATGGCGTCGTCAATGTCCTTGAAGCGGATGATGGGTGACACCGGGCCGAAGGTTTCTTCCAGGGCCACTGTCATGGACGGATGAACGTTGTCCAGGACCGTGGGCGCATACAGCGCGCCCCGGCGCTGGTTGCCCACCAGCAGTTTCGCGCCCTGGGCCACGGCTTCATTCACCCGCGACTCGAACAGCATGGCCGCAGGCTCGTCGATCACGGTGCCCATGTCGTTGGCCTTGTCCATCGGGTCTCCGTACTTCCAGGCCCGGGTTTTGGTAGCAACCTGCTCCACAAATTGCGCCGCCACCGACTCATGCACCAGCATGCGCTTGATCGCCGTGCAGCGCTGGCCGGAATTCTTGTAGCTGCCCTGAACCGCCAGCGTGGACGCCTCGTCTATGTCTGCGTCTTCCATCACGATGATTGGATCGTTGCCCCCCAGCTCCAGCACCATGCGGCGGTAGCCCGCCTTGCTCGCGATGTATTTGCCAATGGCCACGCCGCCGGTGAAGGTCACCAGATCGACATGTTCATGGGTGATCAGCTCGTCTGCAATTTCGCGCGGATCGCCGGTGATGACGCTGAGCATCTCGGGCGGCAGACCCGCTTCGTACAGGATGTCGGCGAACAGGATGGCCGAGAACGGCACCTTCTCGGAAGGCTTGAGCACCATGCGGTTGTTGGTTGCGATGCTGGGCACCACCTTGTGCGCCACCTGGTTCATGGGGTGGTTGAACGGCGTGATGGCGGTGATCACCCCTAGCAACGGAGCGCGCTGCGTATAGACGCGCCGCTTCTTGCCGTGGTGGGTCAGGTCGCAACTGAAGATCTGGCCGTCGTCCTTGAGCACCTCGTTGGCGCCGAACAGCAGCACGTCGCTGACGCGCCCGGCTTCGTAAATGGCGTCTTTCTGGCACAGACCGGCCTCGGCGGTGATCAGGTCAGCCACTTCCTGCAGGCGCGACGCGATGATGGCGGCGGCCTTGTTGAGAATGGCCGCGCGTTCAAAACGCGTAAGCCTGGGCTGGTACGCATGTGCCGTCGCATAGGTCTGGCGCACCTCTTCCAGGGTGGCCTTGGGCACCGTACCGATCGGCTGGCCGGTGTAGGGGTTGTCCACCACGATGTGGCGCTCGCGCCCGGCGCCCACCCTGGCGCCCGCAATGCGCATGGCGTCCAGCGCATGGTCCCGAATGTATTGCTGGATGCTCATTGTGCGTAGTTCAGTGCCAGGTCGAAGGCGTCGAAATTGCGCAGGCGGCGGCTGGTGTCCAGGCCGGGCAGCTTGCGGTTGAGGATGAGCGGCACGCGCTGCTCGCTGATGCCGCCGTGCGAACGCAGCGGTGCATCCAGCCCGGACAGGTCGTGCCGGCTGGCGGAGGTGCCGATGACGGTGAACCGCTCGGACACACAGACAATGTCGCCAATGCGGTCGGGCGGCAACTCGAACCGCTGAGCGGCCTGCTCACGCGTGAGCACCGCCTCCATGCCCTGGCGCTGCGACAGCCTGGCGCACAGTGCAGCCACGTCGCTGCCCGCGGGCAGGTACACCGTGGCGAACGAACCGAGCGCGCCGTGGTGCACCACATAGGGGTCGGTGATCGGCAGGATCACACGGGCCACGCCCGTGCCCAGCTGGGCGTCAAACCAGTCCTGCAGGTAGATCACGTCGGGCATGCCGTCCATGGCCACCTTGGCATTCATGCCATGGTCGGCCGTCAGCGCGATCACGCAGCCCATGGCATCCAGCTGCGCCAGGTAGCCGTCCATCATGGTGTAGAAGCTGTTGGCGCCGTCGGTGCCCGGCGCGTGCTTGTGCTGCACATAGTCGGTCGTGGACAGGTACATCACGTCGGGGCGGCGTGTCTGCATGAGCTTTACGCCGGCGGCGAACACAAATTCGGACAGGTCGGCGCTGTACACGCTGGGCACGGGCTTGCCCACCAGGCCCAGCACATCGGTGATGCCGTTTTCCTCAAGCGTGACCTGGTCGGCCTTCTCGGACGAAAAGCAGATGCCCTTCATCCTGTGGCCCAGCAGGCGGCGCAGCTTGTCCTTGGCGGTCACGACGGCCACCGTCTTGCCCGCGTCGGCCAGGGCCGCCAGCAGCGTGGGCGCGCGCAGCCACTTGGGGTCGTTCATCATGACCTCGGTGTTGGTGGCCATGTCGTACAGGTAATTGCCGCAGATGCCGTGCACGCTGGGTGGCGCGCCCGTCACGATGGACAGGTTGTTCGGGTTGGTGAAGCTGGGCACCACACAGTCGGCCACCAGGCCCGCGCCCTGCGCCAGGGCCTGCTTGAGCCAGGGCATCCTGCCGGTGGCGACGGCCTGGGCGAGGTAATCGGGCTCGCAGCCGTCCACGCACACGACCACGGTGGGCGCGGTGGGCAGCTTGTAGGTACGGGAATTAACGTTCAGCACGGGAAGATCTTCCTGGTTTGGTGGAGGTGGCCTGCTCCTGCAGGCGGGCCTGGCGTCGCAGGTCGTTGGCGATCGTGCGGTCCTTGCTTTCCAGCACATGGTCCGACATGGCGCGGCCCGCAGCGTCGGCATCGCCCGAGGCAATGGCCTTGACGATCTGGCGGTGCTCATTGGCCGAGACGGGCATGAGCCAGCCGTCGGCCAGGTTGAGGCGCCGGAACAGCGACAGCTCCTTGATCAGCTTGCGGTAGATGGCCGTGAGCTTGCGGTTGCCCGCCATTTCGACCAGCCGGTCGTGGAACTTGAGGTTCAGCAGGTGGTAGTTGTAGGCGTCATTGGCCTTGACAGCCTTTTCCATCTGGTCGACCAGGCCCTTGATCTCCCTGAGTTGCGCGGGCGTGATGTTTTTGGCCAGTTGTCGGCCAACCAGCTCGTCCATGGCCGCGCGCAGGTCGAAGATTTCCACCGCCTCGTCGATCGGGATGTCGCGCACAAACACGCCGCGGTTCTTTTCAGTGCGCACCAGGCCGGCTTCTTCAAGCATGCGGAAAGCCTCGCGCACAGGCCCGCGCGACACGCCCATCTTGTCGGCCAGTGTGGCCTCGATCAGCTTGGTGCCGGGCGCGTATTCGCCCACCAGGATGGCGCGCTCGATCTCCTGTTGCACCACGTTGGTGAGCGAACTGCTTTGCAGCAGTGCGATGGTGGGGTGCATCAGGGCGTTCATGGGCAGGCTCTCTTCAGGTCTTCGATTGGAGCACAAAAGACCAGATTGTCAACAATTTACAAATAACAATTGACAACATATTGGGGGCGAAGTTAAATGAAGACAAGGTGCGCGGAGTGCTGGGGAATGAAGTTTGCTTGTGTGTCATCACGCCGTCACCCATGGGTCACAGCATTGCAACCTTTTGCCTTCAGAGGAGTTCACATGCGTCTTTCCTGCATCTTCAAATCCCTGGCCGTCACCGGTCTTGTGGCGTTCGCCGCCGCGGCCTCGGCCCAGAAAACCCAGCTGCTTGTCTACACGGCGCTGGAGACCGACCAGCTCAAGGCCTACCAGGAAGGCTTCAACCGCGTCAATCCCGACATCGAGATCAAGTGGGTGCGTGACAGCACGGGCGTCATCACGGCCAAGCTGCTCGCTGAAAAGGGCAATCCGCAGGCCGACGCCGTGATGGGCGTGGCGGCATCCAGCCTGGCTCTGCTCGACAAGAACGGCATGCTTGAGCCCTATGCGCCGCTGAACCTGGACGCCATCATGAGCCAGTACCGCGACAAGAAGAACCCGCCGGCCTGG
>CAZUJD010000300.1:0-3846 GCA_964620025.1 uncultured Ramlibacter sp.
TGGCGTCGCGCCAGTCAACCATCTGGCCGTCCATCCAGATCTTGCCGTCACGATCGGCCATGGAGGGGAGAGCGCTCATGGGGGTGTCCTTTGGAATTCGGGTAGGGATGCAAAGCCCGTGATTTTACGGCGCGGGGGGGCGGAACATTTCCCAGCGGACAACCTTGCCGCCCTGGAACTCCACCGTGACGCGGGATTCGCCCGCGTCGGTCCAGCGGTACACCTCGGGCTGCGCATCCTTGGGCGAGTGCAGCTCGCCCAGCGAGCGGGTCATGGCCACCACATGCAACAGTGTCATGCCTGGCTTGAGCTTGGCATTGAGCATGACGGCGCTGGCCACATGGCCGATGGGCCGGTCGGCTGCACGCTTGAGCACCGTGACCATGCGCGTGAAGTTCAACAGCACCCACATCACAATGCCGCCGGTGGCCACCGCCACGCCGGGCCAGCCAAAACCGCGGTAAGCCAGCGCCACCAGAACCACGCCCCCGATGGGCACCAGGATTTTCTGAAGATTCATGGGCGGTATTGTCCTATGGACGCTCCACGGCCCGCTAACCCAGGCCGCGCACGATCTCCATGGCCTCATCCACCCGCTCCACGGCATGGATGGTCAGGCCTTCGATGTCCTTGCTGCCCTTCTTGGGCGCATTCGCCTTGGGGACGATGGCGACGCTGAAGCCCAGCTTGGCCGCCTCTTTCAGGCGCTCCTGCCCGCGCGGCGCGGGACGCACTTCTCCGGCCAGGCCGACCTCGCCGAAAGCGATGAAGCCCTTGGGCAGGGGCTTGCCGCGCAGGCTGGAGGTGATGGCAAGCATCACAGCCAGATCGGCCGCCGGCTCGCTGATGCGCACGCCGCCCACAGCGTTCACAAACACATCCTGGTCCATGCAGGCCACACCCGCATGGCGGTGCAGCACAGCCAGCAGCATGGCCAGACGGTCCCGGTCCAGACCCACACTCAGGCGCCGGGGGCTCACGCCACCCGAATCCACCAGCGCCTGGATTTCCACCAGCAGCGGCCGCGTACCTTCCAGCGTGACCATGACGCAGCTGCCCGGCACCGGCTGCGCATGCTGGCTCAGAAAGATCGCGCTGGGGTTGGACACGCCCTTCAGGCCCTTTTCGGTCATCGCGAACACACCCATCTCGTTCACGGCGCCGAAGCGGTTCTTGATGGCCCGCACCAGCCGGAAGCTGCTGTGCGTGTCGCCTTCAAAGTACAGCACCGTATCCACCATGTGTTCGAGCACACGCGGACCGGCCAGCGCGCCCTCCTTGGTCACATGGCCCACCAGCACGATGCAGGTGCCACCGTATTTGGCGGCGCGGGTCAGGTGGGCGGCGCATTCGCGTACCTGGGCGACCGAGCCCGGCGCGCTGGTGAGCTGCTCTGAATACACGGTCTGGATCGAATCGATCACGGCCACGGCCGGCTTGGTGGCGGCCAGCGTGGCCAGCATCTTCTCCAGCTGGATCTCGGCCAGCACCTTCACCTGGCTGTTGTCCAGCCCCAGGCGGCGCGAACGCAGCGCGACCTGTGCGCCGCTTTCTTCACCTGTGATGTACAGCGTGGACACGCCCGTGCGCTGCAGTGCATCCAGCGCCTGCAGCAACAGGGTGGATTTGCCGATACCGGGGTCGCCGCCGATTAGTACCACGCCACCTTCCACCACACCGCCGCCCAGCACGCGGTCCAGTTCGCCGATGCCGGTGGGTGTGCGCGCGACGTCGGTGGCCTCAATGTCTGCCAGCGTGGCGACGGTGGAGGTTTTGGCCAGCGAGGCAAAGCGGTTTTTGGCCGGAGCAGCGCTTTCGGCCACTGACTCCACCAGCGTGTTCCAGGCCTGGCAATGCGGGCACTGCCCCATCCAGCGGGGGGCGGTTCCGCCGCACCCGGTGCAGCTGTAGACGGTTTTTTCCTTGGCCATGCGCCGCCGACTATAGCGGGCGGCGCCGTGCCGTCTTACATCAGGCCCTTGTACGAGCCGCCGTCGATCTGGATGTTCTGCCCACAGATGAACGACGCCTGCGTGCTGCACAGGAACGCGCACATGTCGGCAAACTCCTCCGTGGTGCCAAAGCGTTTGGCGGCCACCGTGTCGGCCAGCTTCTGGCGCGCCACGTCGTAGCTCGTGCCGTCCAGCTTCGCCTGGCGCTCGGTCAGGAACTGCTGGCGCGGCGTGTCGATGCGCTCGGGCAACATGTTGTTGATGGTGACGTTGTCCACCACCGTCTCGGTCGATATCGCCTTGCACACCGCCGTGAGCGCCGTGCGCGCCGAGGTGGACAGGCCCTGGTGCGCGCGCGGCGACTTGACCATCGCCGAGGTGATGTTGACGATGCGGCCGAACTTGCGCGCGCGCATGCCCGGCAGCAGCGCGCGGATCATCAGCACCGGCGCCAGCATGTTGGACTCGAACGCCTCGAGGTACTGATCGCGCCCCCAGTCCTGGAACTTGCCGGGCGCCGGGCCGGCGTTGTTGTTGACCAGGATGTCGGCATCCGGGCAGGCGGCCACCAGCCTGGCACGGCCTTCCTCGGTGGTGATGTCGGCCTGCACCGTCACCACATCAGCGCCAGTGGCGCGGCGGATCTCGTCAGCAGCAGCGTCCAGCGTGGCCTGCGTGCGGCCGTTGATGAACACCTTGACGCCCTCGCGGGCAAGCGCCAGTGCGCAGGCCTTGCCCAGGCCCTGCGACGACGCGCAGACGATGGCCTTGCGGCCGGCAATGTGCAGATCCATGTGAAGTCTCCTTCTTGCGTGTGTGCGGGCTAACCCTGATGCCGTGGACTCGACAGGGTTTTCAAAATCATTTAACCTATTAAATATTCTGCCATGACTTTCACGCCGTGACCATCCAGCCCTTCAAACACCGCAACCTGCCCCGCCTGCTGCTGCAGGCGCGTGAAGCCGTCATGGCCCACACACGCCCCAGCCTGCGCGCGCACGGTTTGTCGGACCAGCAGTGGCGCGTGCTGCGGGTGCTGGGCGAACACGGCACGGTGGAAACCGGGCGCGTGGCGCGCGAGGCCTACATCCTGGGCCCCAGCCTGACCGGCGTGCTCACGCGCATGGAGCGTGACGGCCTGATCGAGCGCGAACGCGACCCGGCCGACCAGCGGCGCACCGTGGTGCGTGCCACCTCACGGGGCAAACGACTGGTCGTCAAGCTGTCCGGCACGGTGGAGGCGCATTACCAGTGGATGGAGCAGTCCATCGGCAAGGACCGGCTGGACCAGCTGTATGCCCTGCTGGATCTGGTCATCGCACTGGAGGCGCCGGGCGATGGCGGCGATGACGTGGCCGACGAGACCGAAGCCGAGGCGACCTGATCCGCATCCACACCTTTTCAATTTCAAGTACCCACCCATGAAACGCATTGACCACCTGATTGCCGGCAAAGCCGTCGCCGGCAGCCGCTACTTTGAAACCATCAACCCCGCGACGCAGGAGGTGCTGGCGGAAGTCGCCGAAGGCGGCGAGGTGGAAGTCAACGCCGCCGTCGCCGCTGCGAAAGAGGCCTTTCCCAAATGGGCCGCGATGCCTGCGCCGCAGCGCGCGAAGCTCGTACGCAAGCTGGGCGACCTGATTGCGGCCAACGTGCCCGACATCGCACAGACCGAGACCAACGACTGCGGTCAGGTCATCGCACAAACAGGCAAGCAGCTGATCCCGCGCGCGGCTGACAATTTCTATTACTTCGCCGAAATGTGCACCCGGGTGGACGGCCACACCTACCCGACCGAGACGCACCTGAACTACACACTGTTCCATCCGGTGGGCGTGTGCGCGCTGATCAGCCCCTGGAACGTGCCGTTCATGACAGCCACCTGGAAGGTCGC
>CAZUJD010000301.1:0-3800 GCA_964620025.1 uncultured Ramlibacter sp.
ACGGTGTCTTGCGATTCATCGTAGAGCTGGGCAAACGACGAGGTCGTCTTGCGAAGCCATTGGTGCAGGCTGGCATACAGGCGGGTCATGCCTGAAGTCTGGCCCGCAAAGCCGGCGGCCCCGTAAGGCTTTGCTCCGGACATGGCTAGGGCAATTGCTTATTTCGGGCGTGGGGATCCAGCACGAACCCGGCGGCAGGTCAGTCCGCCAGGAAGCGCTCGACCAGCAGGGACCAGTAGGCCGAGCCGATCGCCACGTTGTCGTCATTGAAGTCGTAGCCCGGGTTGTGCACCATGCAGGCCCCGTGGCCGCCGTTCTCGCCGTCGCCGTTGCCGATGAACAGGTAGCAGCCCGGCACCTCTTCTAGGAAGAAGGCAAAGTCTTCGCTGCCGGTCAGGGCCTTGCCCTGGCGCGTGACATGATGCACACCGACCAGTTCTTCGGCCACATCGCGCGCAAAGTCTGTTTCGCGCAGGTGGTTGACCAGCACCGGATACCCGCGCTTGTAGTCCACCTGTGCGCGCACACCGTAGCTCTGGGCCTGGGCCTGGGCCAGTTCAGTGATGCGCTTTTCAAGCAGTTCGCGCACTTGCGGATTCAGGCTGCGCACGCTCAGGCTGAGCGTGGCCTTTTGCGGGATGACGTTGTTGGCCACCCCCGCGTTGAAGGCGCCTACCGTGATGACGGCGGTCTCCTGCGGGTCGACATTGCGTGACACGATGCTCTGCAGGCCCAGCACGATGGCCGCTCCTGCCACCACCGTGTCAGCCGCCAGGTGCGGCATGGCCCCGTGGCCCCCCTTGCCGTCCAGCGTGATGGTGACGTAGTCGGACGAAGCCATGGTGGGGCCGTCGCGCAGCACCAGGTGGCCCTGCGGGTGGCCCGGCATGTTGTGGATGGCAAATACCGCATCGCACGGAAACCGGGTGAACAGGCCGTCCTGCATCATCTTTCTGGCACCACCCAGGCCTTCCTCGGCGGGCTGGAAGATCAGGTTGAGCGTGCCGGAAAACTGCACATTCCGCGCAATGTGTTTGGCAGCGGCCAGCAGCATGGCGGTGTGACCGTCATGTCCGCAGGCGTGCATGATGCCCGCATGGCAGCTGGCATACGGCAGGCCGGTGCCTTCTTCGATGGGCAGTGCGTCCATGTCGGCACGCAGGCCCAGGGTTTTGGCGCCCTGGCCGCGCCGCAACTGCCCGACCACGCCGGTGCCCCCCAGGCCGCGTGTGACCTCGTAGCCCCATTCCTGGAGCCTTTGGGCCACCAGGTCGCTGGTGCGGAACTCCTCGAAACCCATTTCGGGGTGCTTGTGGATGTCGCGGCGCACCGCAATGAATTCGTCGGCCTGCGTCTGCAGGGCCTGGATGACCTGGTGCGCAAATGCTTCGCGGGGGGCGTTCATGAAAGGCCTTTCAGCAATTACTGGGGCTGCAGGTTGATGCTGCGTGCAATGCCGCGGTACAGCTCGATTTCGGCCTGGTAGATTTTTGCCAGCTCAGCGGGGCTGCGCGCGCCCAGCACCACATTGCCGCTGGCTTCGAAGGCTTTGCGGGTTTCAGGTATATCCGCCGCCGCATAGAAGGCCTTGTTCAGCGCGCTGATCACGTTCTCGGGCGTGCTCTTGTGGACCTGTACGCCACCCCAGATGTTGAAGTCCATGGTCTCCAGCCCTTTCATGGCAGCCATGGCCGGGAACTGCTTGAACAGCGGATGCGGCGTTTTGGCCGTGACAGCCACGCCCTGGATTTTCCCGTCGAGGATGGTCTGCGGGATCGAGCCGGCCATCGGCAGGAAGGCCATGTCGATCTGGCCGCCCATGAGGTCGGCCAGCACAGGGGCAATGCCCTTGTAGGGCACATGCAGCATGTCGACCTTGGTCAGCTGCGAAAACTTCTCGCCGATGAGGTGGTACAGCGAGCCCGGGCCCACGCTGCCGTAGCTCAGGGGCTTGCCGGGGTTCTTGCGTGCCAGGGCCAGCAGGTCGTCCAGGCTCTTGACGTTGAGCGAATTGCGCACCGCCAGGATGGTGGTGGTGGTGGTGAACTGGGCCACCAGCGTGAAGTCCTCGGGCTTGTATTTCACGCCCTGGATGGTCATGGGGGCCAGGACCAGCTCCATCGGGCTGCCCAGTGCCAGCATGTAGCCGTCGGCGGGCGCGTTGATCACCCGGGTCAGGCCGATCGAGCCGCCGGCACCGCCAATGTTTTCAATGACCATGGGCTGACCCAGTCGGGCAGCTGCCTCGGGTTGCACCTTGCGGGCAAAAAAGTCAGATGGCCCGCCAGCCGGGTAGGGCACGATCAGGCTGATGGGTTTGCTGGGCCAGCTCTGGCCCCAGGCCGTGCCGACGGCGCTGGCGGCCATGATCAGTCCGCCCACAAAGGTCTTGAAGTTCATCCGGGTCTCCTGTTGGTGGTGTTGGGTTCCAAACGATGACTTCATGGTAGAAAGCGAACTTTCTTGCGTCCAATGACTTATTTTTGTAATTTTCATTCGTAAAATGAATAGGTGAACCTCAGGCACCTGGAACACTTTCTGGCACTGGCGAATACCGGCTCGTTCAGCCGCGCGGCCGAGAAACTGCACATTACCCAGTCAGCGCTCAGCCGCAGCATCCAGTCCCTCGAGGAAGAACTGGACGGGCCACTGGTGGACCGCATTGGCAAGCGCAATGAACTGACGCCACTGGGCCAATCGGTGCTGGAGCGGGCGCGGCGCATTGTGAAAGAGGCGGTCGAGTTGAAGCAGGGCGCCGCCTTGCTGCAGCAAGGCGGGCAGGGGAGTCTGCGTCTGGGCCTGGGGTCCGGCCCCGGCGCCCTGCTGATGACGCCCTGGCTGGTGTACATGGCCAGGCATCACCCCAGCGTGAAGGTATCGGTGACGCGCGGGCCGACCGAGGTGCAACTGCGGCACCTGCGCGACCGCACGCTCGACGCCCTGGTGGTGGATGTGCGCCGCGTGGTGCCGGCCGTCGACCTGAGCATCGGGCCGACCTATGAAATGCCCGCCGGCATGATCTGCCGCGCCGGGCATCCCCTTTTGGCACAGTACCCCGAGGGCGTGCCCTTTGAAGCCCTGCTGTCCTACCCGGTTGCCACCATCCCCCTGTCAGATGAAGTGGCGCGCATGCTGGTCGCCCAGTACGGTGCCCGGGCCGATCCCGCCGAGATGACCACGCTGCAGTGCGAAGAGATTCCGAGCCTGCTGCAAACCGTGCAACAGTCCGACGCGATTTACCTGGGCATCCTCGGCGCAGCACGCCATGAGCTGTTGCGGGGTGACCTGGTGCAACTGCGCATGTTGCCGCACCTGGACCAGGGCGCCGTGCTTGGCATCGTCACGCTGGCCGGACGTACCGAACAACCGGTGATGCGGGTGTTCCGCGATTTTGTGGCCCGCAGGCTGGGCCGCCCTGATGGCGCAGAACCGGCAAGCCAGGCGGCCGGGTCGGGGCCATGATGTGAGCGGCCCCGGCCCCAAAGCAAAAGGCCGCTATCTTCTGGATAGCGGCCTTTGCACTGACTTTGGTGCCGGAGAGATGAATCGAACACCCGACCTTCTCATTACGAATGAGCTGCTCTACCGACTGAGCTACACCGGCGTAAGCCCACGATTATAGCCAATTCAGGACGGGTTCTGGGTGTGGTAGCCGGTAACCCGTTCCACCTCGTTCTTCGAGCCCAGGATCACGCTCACGCGCTCGTGCAGTTTGCCCGGCTGGATGTCCAGGATGCGCTGGCGCCCGTTGGTGGCGGCGCCGCCGGCCTGCTCGACCAGCCAGCCCATGGGGTTGGCTT
>CAZUJD010000302.1:0-3782 GCA_964620025.1 uncultured Ramlibacter sp.
GGACATGGTCCTGCCCGAAGGCACCGACGCCGGCGTGCGGGTCGTCACCGAGCTGCGCGACACGGCCGACGGGCACATCCCCGCATCTTCTGCCACATGGCGCTGGCATCGATCAGCTGCACCTTCCCCTTGCGCGCGGCGGGTTTGCGGTTGCTCACGATCCACACATAGGTGCTGATGCCGGTGTTGTAAAACATGTCGGTGGGCAGGCCAATGATGGCTTCCAGCAAATCGTTTTCCAGCACATAGCGGCGTATTTCGCTTTCTCCGCTGCCGGCGCCGCCCGTGAACAGCGGCGAGCCATTCAGCACAATGCCAAAGCGGCTGCCGCCGTCCGCAGCCGGGCGCATTTTGCTCAGCAGGTGCAGCAAGAACAGCATGGAGCCGTCAGACACGCGGGGCAGGCCTGGCCCAAAACGGCCGTTGTAGCCCTGCTGTTCGTGCTCCTTGCGCACTTCTTTTTCTACTTTCTTCCACTCCACGCCAAAGGGCGGGTTGGACAGCATGTAGTCAAACTTGTGGTGCGCGTGGCCGTCTTCTGACAAGGTGTTGCCAAACGCGATATTGGCCACGTCCTGGCCCTTGATCAGCATGTCGGCCTTGCAGATGGCGTAAGACTCGGGGTTCAGCTCCTGCCCGTGCACCGTCAGGCGGGCCTGTGGGTTGTGTTCCTCCAGGTATTCGCCCGCCACGCTGAGCATGCCGCCCGTTCCCGCTGTGGGGTCGTACAGCGTGCGCACCACGCCGGGCTTGCTGAGGATGGCGTCGTCTTCAATGAAGATCAGGTTGACCATCAGCCGGATGACTTCGCGCGGAGTGAAATGTTCACCAGCGGTTTCGTTGCTCAGCTCCGCAAACTTGCGGATCAGCTCTTCAAACACCAGGCCCATCTGCACATTGCTCACCGCCTCGGGGTGCAGGTCGATCTGGGCGAATTTTTCCGTCACCTGGTACAGCAGGCCAGCCTTGGCCAGGCGCTCTACCTGGGTGTGGAATTCAAAGTGCTCGAAGACGTCGCGCACGTCTTTGGAGAACGCCTGCACATAGCTGTACAGGTTTTGCGCAATGTGGCTGGGGTCGCCCAGCAGCTTTTGCAGGTCCAGCGCCGAGCTGTTGTAGAAGGTCTGCTGGGCCTTGCGCAGCAAGAATGGCTAGGGGTTGACGCCGGCTTGGGTTCTGGCGGCCAGCTCGGCCAACACGGCGGGCTTGGTAGCTTCCAGCACGCAGTCCAGCCGGCGCAGCACGGTAAAGGGCAAGATGACCTTGCCGTAGTCAGATTGTTTGTAGTCGCCGCGCAGCAGGTCGGCAACAGACCAGATAAAGGCCGAGAGGGTTTGCTGATTCATTGCCGCCGAGTTTAGGGGCTGCGGCCCGGGGCGCCATGCAGGCGCCCGGGTCAACCCGGCAAAGCAGCCTGGCTCAACACCCCGCCGTGCACTTGCCCGCGGCGTCGAACTCCATCGTCTTGCCCGACAGCGGCACATGCACCGTGGCCCTGGTCGCCTTGATGAACGCCTCGGTCTTGCTGCCGGGGCGCACCTTGCCACCCACGGTGCCCACTTCGTTTGCGTGCGACGCGATCACGGTGTTGGGGCGCACCTGCTCGTTCATGACGAACGCGGCTTCGGCCGGGCCGGTGGTGAAGCCGTCGCCGATGTTCATGACCGCAAGCTTGGCGTTGTAGTGTGTGCGCACGATCTCGTGGTCAGCCGTGATGCCGGTGTCGCCCGACAGATAGGTGACCAGCCCGTTGCTGAAGCGCAGCACGTAGCCGGTGGCCGGGCCCACGTCGCCCGCGATGCCGGCGTCGGCCAGGAACTTGCCGAAATCACCGCCAATGTAGGCCGGGTCCACCCCGTTGCTGTGCAGGGCCGTCACGGTGGCAATGCGCACGCCGCCCACGGTGACGCTGCCACCAAAACGCGCCAGCATGGCGTCTGCCGGGTTGCCGCCGTTGGCGCGCAGCTTGGCTGCGAAGAACGCAGGCATTTCGCTGCCGGTGACGATCTTGGCCTTCTTGGCCAGCGCGATGTTCACGGCGCTGGTGTTGGGCGCTGCAGACACGGTGATGTCGGGCCGTTCGCAGCTGCCGGCGTTGGGTTCCTTGATGTGGGCGTTGCCGGCATGGTCGCCGTGCATGTGGCTGACCAGCACGATGTCGATCTTGCCCAGGCGCGGGTCATTGGGGCCGGCCACGGTACGGCCCGGGTCGTACAGGACGCGGGTACCGTTGGGGTCTTCAAAGATCAGTGCACGGTCCTGGGGGCAGAACTCGCCCTCGAAGCCGCCCAACGGCGTGACCTTGACGGATTGCGCCAGGGCCGGCGCAGCGGCGGCGGCGCACAGGGCAGCCGCTGCGGCAAAGAGCTTCAGGTTGGTCATGCGTGTCCCCTTTGTAGTTGGATGCGCGCCATGATGGGCGGGCCAGCGGGGCTTGTAAATTGCATCTTTTGGATGGTTTTGTGCAAGGCTTGCATGAATCATCCACGGACGCACCGGCATTGCAGTACCGCGCGCCAGCACCGGCCGCGCGGCGGGCCGGCCCAGTCAGGCGGCTGCCGTGACCACCACCTCAATCAACCATTCCGGCCGCGCCAGCTTCGCCTGCACGGTCGCGCGCGGCGGGGTCTGGCCGGCCACCACCCAGGCATCCCACACGGCGTTCATGGCGGGGAAGTCGGACAGGTCGGCCAGGAAGATCTGCGTCATCAGGATGCGGCTCTTGTCGGTGCCGGCCTCGGCCAGCAGCTTGTCGATGTTGGCCAGCACCTCGGCCGTCTGGCCGGCGATGTCCTTGGTCGGGTCGTCGGGCACCTGGCCGGCCAGGTACACCGTGCCGTTGTACACGGCCATCTCGCTCAGGCGCGTGCCCACATGAAAGCGTCGGATGTCACTCATTTCTTGGCCCCCAGTCTGGATTCATTGCCTTGCAGCAGGCGGTTGATGTTTTCGCGGTGGCGCACGACCAGCAACAGCGCCATCACGAACAGGCCCAGCAGCACCGGCTTTTCAGCGTACCACTGGATGCGGTCGCCCATCAAATAGAACACCGGCGCAAAGACCGCGCTGGACATGGACGCCACGGACGAGTAGCGCAGGAAGAATGCAATGATCAGCCAGGTGGCGCCGGTGGCCAGCCCCAGCAGCAGGTCGATGCCGAACACCACGCCAATGAAGGTGGCCACGCCCTTGCCGCCCTTGAACCGGAAGAACACGGGCCACAGGTGCCCCACGAAGGCGGCCAGGCCCACCAGCGCGATGGTGCCGTCCTCCAGCCCGTACGGCTTGCCGAACCAGCGCACCAGCACCACCGGCAACCATCCTTTCACGGCGTCCAGCAGCAGCGTGACGATGGCGGCCGCCTTGCTGCCCGAGCGCAGCACATTGGTGGCGCCGGGGTTCTTGCTGCCGAAGGTGCGCGGGTCTTTCAGGCCCATGGCCCGGCTCACGATCACGGCAAACGACAGCGAACCCAGCAGGTACGCGGCGATCACGGCCAGGGCGGGATAAAAGGATTGCAAAACTTGGGTCTCCTGGGAAAGTGGGCGCTATTCTGCCAGCGCACACTGCACGGGCCTGGCATCCAGCAGCTGCACGCAGACCTGGGGGTCCAGCCCCACCAGGTAGCCGCGCCGTCCGCCGTTGATGGCTATGCGCGGCAGCGACAGGATGGTTTCCTCGATGTACACCGGCATGGCGCGCCGGGTGCCGAAGGGCGAGGTACCGCCCACCAGGTAGCCACTGTGGCGGTTGGCGACTTCGGGCTTGCAGGGCGCCACTGA
>CAZUJD010000303.1:0-3773 GCA_964620025.1 uncultured Ramlibacter sp.
GGTTGCTGGACGCCGTCCAGCGGCCCGCCGCCCTGGTGCTGGAGACGGGCCCGACCGCTTCGGGCACACCGGGGTCGCTATATACCTGCCTGAACCTGCTCAACAAGCCGGGCGTCAACATTTCGACGGCTGAAGATCCGTCCGAAATCAACATGCGGGGCGTGTACCTGGTCATTGTCATCGAGTTGGGCGGCTTGTCCTTTGCCGCGGGGGTCTAGTCGTTCCTGCGCCAGGATCCCGACGTGATCATGGTGGGCGAAATCCGGGACCTGGAAACCGCCGACATTTCCATCAAGGCTGCACAGACCGGTCACCTGGTGCTGTCCACGCTGCACACCAATGATGCGCCAACCACACTCACGCGGATGCGCAACATGGGCATTGCCCCGTTCAACATCGCATCCAGCGTCATCCTCATCACCGCACAGCGCCTGGCCCGGCGGCTGTGCGTGAACTGCAAGGCTCCCGCCGACATTCCTCATGAGACCCTGATCGACGCCGGCTTCAAGGATGAAGACGTTGACGGCAGCTGGACACCCTACCGCCCCGTGGGTTGCTCCATGTGCAACAACGGCTACAAGGGCCGCGTCGGCATCTACCAGGTCATGCCCATCTCTGATGAGATCCAGCGGATCATCCTGCGCGATGGCAGTTCCATGGATATTGCGGAACAGGCCCAGCGCGAAGGGGTTCGAAGCCTGCGCCAATCCGGCCTGCACAAAGTCCGCATGGGCCTGACATCCCTGGAAGAAGTACTGGGTTGCACCAATGAATAACAGACCGACCGGCAGCAAGGAATAACACCCACCATGGCGACTGCAGCAAACGCGAGCGAGGCCGTTTACGAATGGGAGGGCAGGGACCGCAATGGCAAGCAGGTGCGCGGCGAAACGCGTGCATCCGGCGAGAATCAGGTCACCGCGTCCCTGCGCCGTCAAGGCGTGACCCCGACCAAGATCAAGAAGCGCCGCATGCGCGCGGGCCAGAAGATCAAGCCCAAGGATCTTGCGATTTTCACGCGCCAGCTGGCCACCATGATGAAAGCCGGTGTGCCATTGCTGCAGGCCTTTGACATCGTCGGTCGGGGCAACGCCAACCCCAGCGTGACCAAGTTGCTCAACGACATCCGCACCGATGTGGAAACCGGCACCTCGCTGTCCGCGGCGTTTCGCAAGTACCCCCTGTACTTCGACAACCTCTACTGCAACCTGGTGGAAGCAGGTGAAGCGGCCGGTATCCTGGAAGCCCTGCTGGACCGGCTGGCGGTGTACATGGAAAAGACCGAGGCCATCAAGTCCAAGATCAAATCGGCGCTGATGTACCCCATCTCGGTGGTGGTGGTGGCATTTGTCGTCACTTCCGTGATCATGATTTTTGTGGTGCCAGCCTTCAAGCAGGTGTTCAGCTCATTCGGGGCGGATCTCCCTGCCCCGACCCTGTTCGTGATCGCCGTGAGCGAATTTTTCGTCAAGTACTGGTGGCTGATCTTCGGCAGCATCGGTGGCGGCCTTTACTTTTTCATGCAGGCCTGGAAGCGCAACGAGAAAGTCCAGATGTTCATGGACCGGGTCATGCTCAAGATGCCGATCTTCGGACAACTGGTCTACAAATCCGTCATCGCTCGCTGGACGCGTACCTTGTCCACCATGTTTGCCGCGGGTGTGCCTCTGGTGGAGGCCCTGGACTCCGTCGGCGGTGCATCCGGCAATTCGGTATATGCCGCCGCCACGGAAAAGATCCAGCAGGAAGTCTCCACCGGCACCAGCCTCACAGCAGCCATGACCAACGCCAATGTGTTTCCCACCATGGTGCTGCAGATGTGTTCGATCGGTGAAGAGTCAGGCTCGATCGACCACATGCTGGGCAAGGCGGCCGACTTTTATGAAGCCGAGGTTGACGACATGGTCGCCGGCCTGTCCAGCCTGATGGAGCCCATCATCATCGTGTTCCTGGGCGGGTTGATCGGCGGCATTGTGGTCGCCATGTACCTGCCGATCTTCAAGCTCGGCTCCGTCGTCTGATGCTTTTCTCGGCGACGATAGACCCTGCGGTGGCGGGTGTTTTCGGGCTGCTCATCGGCAGCTTCCTGAATGTTGTCATCTACCGGCTGCCCAAAATGCTCGAGCGGCAATGGGCCGCTGAATGTGCTGATCTGCAGGGCAAGCCTCCAGAGGAGGCGCCGCCGTTCAACCTGATGACGCCGCGCTCGCGCTGCCAGGCATGTGGCCACCAGATTCGCTGGTATGAAAACATTCCCGTAGCCAGCTACCTTGCCCTCAAGGGAAGTTGCTCGGCCTGCAAGACGGCCATCAGCATGCGCTACCCGCTGGTCGAGATGGCCACCGGCCTGCTGTTTGCCTGGTGTGTCTGGCGCTGGGGCATCTCGTTTACAGCGCTGGTCTGGTGCGGTTTCTCGGCCGTACTGGTCGCCCTGACCCTGATTGACTGGGACACCACGCTGTTGCCGGACGACTTGACGCTGCCCTTGCTGTGGGCGGGCCTGATCGCATCAGCGCTGCGCTGGACAGACGTGCCGCTGCTGCATGCAGTCTGGGGCGGCGTTGCGGGTTACATGTCGCTCTGGCTGGTCTACCAGGGCTTCAAGCTGCTGACCGGCAAGGAAGGCATGGGCTATGGGGACTTCAAGCTGTTCGCTGCGCTGGGTGCCTGGTTCGGCTGGCAGGCCCTGGTGCCCATCATCCTCATGGCCTCCGTCATCGGTGCCGTGATCGGCATCGGCATGAAATTCGCGAGCAGCCTGCGCGAAGGCGGCTACATCCCTTTTGGGCCGTTTCTGGCATTGGCGGGGCTGACGGCCATGATCTTCGGTCCCTCGGCCATCCTGCGCGCCATCGGGCTGCAAGGCTGATGGCCGCCCTTCGCCTGGGCCTGACAGGGGGCATTGGCAGCGGCAAAAGCACTGTCGCGCAAATCCTGGTGCAAGCCGGTGCAGCCCATATGGATGCTGATGCGATTGCCCGCAGCGTGACCGCGCCGGGCGGGGCCGGCATTCCCGCCATTCGCGGCACATTCGGAGACCACCTGATCGGGGCCGACGGTGGGCTGGATCGCGACCGCATGCGGACTCTGGCCTTTGCCGATCCCGACGCCAAGCGACAGCTGGAGGCCATCGTCCACCCGCTGGTCGGTCAGGAAACCGCACGGCAGGCACAGCGGGCGATCGATGCAGGTCACAGCCTGCTGGTGTTCGACATTCCCCTGCTGGTCGAGTCAGGCCGCTGGCGCCAGCAACTGGACCGCGTGCTGGTGGTTGATTGCGAGCCCTCCACCCAGATCAGCCGGGTGACCTTGCGCAGCGGGCTCACGCCGCAAGCCGTCGAGGCCATCATCAACGCACAGGCGCCGCGCCTGTTGCGCCTGGCAGCAGCCGACTGCGTGATCTACAACGATGGCATCACGCTGGATGAACTGGGCCGTCAAGTTCACCAGTTGGCGCAACGCTTCGGGCTATGATTGCGTTTGATGGAAGACCCGGCGTGATCCTGTACGAATACCCTTTCAACGAACGCATCCGCACCTACCTGCGCCTGGAGCATTTGTTCCAGGCCTTGGGTGAACTGATCAGCCGGGATCAGGCACTGGATCACCACTACGCACTCACCACGATTTTTGAAGTCATGGACGTCGCAGCGCGCGCCGACCTGAAATCCGACGTGATGAAGGACCTGGAAAAGCAAAAGCAGCTGCTGAACGGGTACAGGGGCAACCCCGCCATTGCCGAAGGCGTACTGGACGATGTCATAGGTCAGCTG
>CAZUJD010000304.1:0-3771 GCA_964620025.1 uncultured Ramlibacter sp.
ACCGCATACACGTCGGGCTGCATCTTGAATTGCGTGGCATAGGCCGTACGGAATTTCTTATTGCGCGGCGTGTCCAGCGAATCGCTGTAATGCATGGTGGTGATGATGCCGTCGGCGGCCGGGCCGGCAGCGTCCAGCACGCCTTCGGTCAGGAAACCCGAGCCGTACAGCGGAATCTTGCCTTTGAGGCCGGCCGCGGCGTAGTCGCGGATGAACTTGGCGGCGCCGCCACCGGCAAAGAAGCAGGCCACAGCGTCGGGCTTGAGTGAGGCGATCTCGGTCAGCAGCGCCTGGAATTCGACGTTGGGGAACGGAAGGCCCAGTTCCTTGACGATGGTGCCGCCGGCTGCGGTGTAGCTTTCCTTGAAGCCTTCAAAGGCTTCGTCGCCTGCGGCGTATTTCCAGGTGATCCACACGGCTTTCTTGTGGCCCTTGGCCACCATGGCCTGGCCCAGGGCCCGGGTGGGCTGGCTGTTGCTGAATGAGGTGCGGAACACGTTGGGCGCGCACAGGGCGCGGGTGGCTGCGTGCACACCGGCGTTGGGAATGAGGTTGAGCACGCCCGATTCACGCGCGACGCGCTGGATGCCCATCTGCACGCCCGAATGTACGGTGCCAATCAACACGTCCACCTTGTCGCGCTGCACCAGTTTGGTGGCGTTTTCAACACCCTTGGACGGCTCGGACTCATCGTCCACCTTGAACCACTCGATGTCCCGGCCGCCGAGCTTGCCGCCCTTTTCGTCAATGGCCATGCGCACCCCGTTCTCGATGGCCACACCCAGCTGCGCGAAGGTGCCGGTGTAGGGGAGCATGAAACCCACGCGGACCTTGTTGCCCTGGGCGCGGGCAATCTGGGGCAGCAGCAGGCCGGTGGAGGCTGCGCCCACGATGGCGGCGCTGCGGGTCAGGACGAGACGGCGTGAGGTCATTGAAATCTCCTTTTGTTTAGGCTTAAAGCAATTTAACCCAGCTGCCACGGCAGCGCAACATGGGTTTCCCGAAGAATACACACGGTCATTGTGCCGTGCGCAGCCTGAACCGCTGGATCTTGCCAGTGGCCGTCTTGGGCAATTCGGGCACGAATTCGATCCAGCGCGGGTATTTGTAGGGGGCCAGCTGCGATTTCACGTGGGCTTTGAGTTCGTCTGCGGTGGCCGACTGGCCGGCCTTGAGCACGACATAGGCGCGCGGCTTGACCAGTTCATCGGTGTCGGCCACGCCGATCACGGCTGCCTCCAGCACCGCAGGGTGGGTCATGAGCGATGCTTCCACCTCGAACGGGCTCACATAGATGCCGCCGACCTTGAGCATGTCGTCACTGCGCCCGCCATAGGTGTAGTAGCCGTCGGCATCGCGCGTGTACTTGTCGCCGCTCTTGGTCCATTCGCCGCAGAAGGTCGCCTTGGTCTTGGCCCGGTTGTTCCAGTACATGAGGGCCGCGCTCGGCCCGCTGATCTGGAGTTCTCCTATTTCTCCGGCCCCGCATTCCTGCCCGTCGTCGCCCACAATGCGCAGCGCATAGCCGGGCACGGCCTGGCCAGTGGTGCCGTAACGCACCGCTCCAGGGCGGTTGCTCAGGAAGATGTGCAGCATTTCTGTCGAGCCGATCCCATCCAGGATCTCGCAGCCGTATTCAGCCGTCCATTTCCTGCCGATTTCCGCGGGCAGCGCCTCACCCGCACTGGTACACACACGCAGGGACAGCACGGCGCGTTGCGGCCGGGCGGCGTCGGCCAGCAGGGCGGCGTACAAGGTGGGCACGCCGTAGAAGATGGTGGGCTGGAATTTTTTCAGCACGCCGAACACATCGGCTGGCGTGGGCCGGGAAGGCAACAGCACCGCAGTGGCGCCCACGCTCATCGGGAAGGTCAGGCCGTTACCCAGGCCATACGCAAAGAACAGCTTGGCGGCAGAGTAAACCACGTCGTTCTCCCGGATGCCCAGGATCGGCCGGGCGTACAGCTCGGCTGTCTGGATCAGGTGGCTGTGCAGGTGCACCGTGCCCTTGGGTGTACCGGTGGAGCCACTGGAATACAGCCAGAACGCCGCGTCGTCGGCGCAGGTATCTGCCACCTGCGGCTGCTCACTGCCTGACTGCACCAGCGCGGCCACACTGTCGGCGCCGCCGCTGCCAGCCACAAACACATACTTCAGGGACGGGATGGATCCCACCAGTGGCTCGAACGCCGGCAGCAGCGGGGCCGAGACAAAAAGGGCCTGCGAACGCGAATCGCGCAGCATGAAGTCGAAGTCCTTGCCTGTGAGCAGAGTGTTGGTGGCCACCGGCACCACACCGGCCAGCAGACATCCCAGAAACACCACAGGCCATTCGGGCGTGTCCAGCATGGCGACCATTACTCGGGTCTCGGGGGCCAGGCCGCGCGCACGCAGCGCGTTGGCCAGGCGATGCGCCTGGCTGGTCAGTTCGCCATAGGTCAGCTGGTGGCCGGTTAACGCGTCAACAAAGGCCGCCTTGGCTCCACGCTGGGCATTTCGCGCCAGCAGGTCATGGGCTGCGTTGTATCGGCGCGGGATATCCACGCGGGGTGGGCTGGTGCTGTGATCTGCGCTGCTCAGGCTCATGCGGGTGTCTCACTCTTTGTTCTGTGTTTGCCTTGTTCCGGGAAGCTGTGGAACAGGCTTTGCCGGGCCGGCGGCATCGCCCCCTGGCGGGGGAGTCGTACGTCAGGCCGTTTCGGGCGGCGTCACCGTGCTCAGCCATTCCCGGCACCAGGCGGCCCCCAGCTCTTCCGGCAGCGTCCCGGCGCTGGCGTTGTGGCACCACACCTCGCCAATGCGCTGGGCACCCAGACCACTCAGCCGCTCGTCGAACTTCTTGCCGCCAAAGCAGTAGGTCTGCTGGTAGGTGCTGTCGCCCAGGGCAATCACGCCGTATCGGACATGGCCCAGGTACTTGGGGGCTGTGTCCAGCGAGTCGTAAAGATTGCGCGCGTTGTCGGGCACATCGCCCGAGCCGTACGTGGAGGTGCAGATGAGATAAAGTGCATCTTCATCAAACACAGAGATGTCCAGGCCGTCCATCAACTGGACTTCAATGTCATCTACCAGGTCAGCGCAGTCCATCTGGATCGCCTGCGCTACATAGTCGGCCGTGCTGGTCATGGTGCCGACGAGGATTTTGAGCTTCATGCCTTGGGTCTCCGAACAAAAGATGCAATAAACTGCTTGACACTCGATTGACAGGAAGTATACTGCAATCTTGATTTACGTCAAACATATTTCGAATGTCTGAGCCCACCATCCTGGCCATGCCCGAACCGGAAGCCAAAGCCACCCTGGCCGAACTCGGCGCCCGGGTGCGTGCCTGGCGGGCCCGTCGCGGCATGACGCGCAAGGCGCTGGCTGCCGATTCCGGATTGAGCGAGCGGTTTCTGGCGGACGTGGAAAGCGGCAAGGGCAATGTGTCCATCAACTCGCTGGAAGCGGCTGCCCGGGCACTGAACCTCTCGATCCTGGACCTGCTGCAGGACGCTCCGCGGCCGGCCTTGGCACGCGTACACAGCCTGCTGGCGCGGCTGGACGACGGCCAGCTGGACCAGGCCTATTCGTTGCTGGGCAGTTCGTTCGGCATGTCTGATGCCTTGGGGCGCGACCGGCGCGTGGCCCTGATCGGCCTGCGCGGTGCCGGCAAGACCACGCTGGGGGGCGAACTGGCGGCCGCGCGCGGAGTACCGTTTGTCGAACTGGACCGCGAGATCGAGCGCGAAGCCGGAACCAGCATGAATGAAATATTGCTGCTCCACGGCC
>CAZUJD010000305.1:0-3765 GCA_964620025.1 uncultured Ramlibacter sp.
TTCAGCGGTTTTTCGAACTCGGGACTTTCGCGAAAGGTATCAGAGCCGCCGTAGGTGGCGGCGGACGAGGCATACAGCAGCCGCGTGCCCCGCTGGCGGCAGGCATTGAACAGCCCGCACGACAGCGTGTAGTTGTTGTCCATCATGTACTTGCCGTCGGACTCCATGGTGTCGCTGCAGGCGCCTTCGTGGAACACTGCCTCGATCCGTCCGAAACCGCCATCGGCGAACAGGTCGTAAAACAGGTCGGCATCCACGTAGTCTGCAATGCGCAGGTCCGCCAGATTGCGGAACTTGTCGCCTTGCGTCAGGTCGTCCACCGCGATGATGTCGTCGATGCCGCGGCTGTTCAGGCCCTTGATGATGTTGCTGCCAATGAAGCCGGCCGCACCGGTAACTACGACGCGCGTCATGCAAAAAGCTCCTCATGGGACACCGTGGCGGTGCCGAATTTGCCCACCACGATGCCGCCCGCCTTGTTGGCCAGCGGCATGGCGTCGCGCAATGCCATGCCGGCGGCCACAAGAGCGGCCAGTGTGGCAATCACCGTGTCGCCGGCGCCCGTGACGTCAAACACTTCGCGGGCCTGCGCTTTTACGTGCTGCTCGCCTTGTGCATCGAACAGGCTCATGCCTTCCTCGCTGCGCGTGACCAGCAGGGCGCCCAAGCCCAGCGATTCACGCAAGGCATGTGCTTTTTCACGCAGTGCAGACTCGCTGTTCCAGGCGCCAACCACCTGCTGCAGCTCGGCGCGGTTGGGCGTGATCACACTCGCGCCGGCATAGCGTGAATAGTCCGACCCCTTGGGGTCCACCAGCACTGGTTTGCCTGCGGCTCGCGCGGAACCGATCATGGTGGCAATATGGGCCAGCCCCCCTTTGCCGTAGTCTGAAAACAGCACGGCATCGTGCGCGGGTACGAGCCTGGCGAAAACCTCGGTTTGCGAGGCCAGGGCTTCATGATCGGGTTCGCTTTCAAAGTCCATTCTCAGCAGCTGCTGCTGGCGGCCGATCACGCGCAGCTTCACCGTGGTCTGAAGGCCGGCGTCACGCGCCAGGTGGGTCCTGATGCCGGTGCTTTGCATCAGCCGCTCCAGTTTGCGCCCGGGTTCGTCGTCGCCGATCACCCCGATAAAGCTGGCCTGCGCGCCCAGTGTCGCGATGTTGTAGGCCACATTGGCTGCTGCGCCGATGCGTTCGTCCTCACGCGACACCTTCACGACCGGAACCGGCGCCTCGGGTGAAATGCGGTCTACCGTACCGTGCCAGTAGCGGTCCAGCATCGCATCGCCCACCACCAGCACGCGGGCTGCAGCGAGGGTTTCCTTGGGTATGGGATTCATAGTTCTTCCACGCGTCGCGCCGGGTAGCTGTCCCAGGCCTGGCATCCCGGGCATTGCCAGAAGTGCTGCTTGGCCTCAAAGCCGCAAGCCGCACAACGGTAGCGGCGCAATGGCTTGACTGCATGCTCCAGCGCATTCTGGACATAGGGATGGGACTGTTCGTGTTCCAGCCTCTCGCCGGCCAGCCAGCGTGATGCCGCCACCAGAGAGGGTTCTCGCTCCAGGTGCCGCATGTACCACGCACGTGAGGCGTCCGGTTCGGACTCCAGGGACGCAATTGCATCCAGAACGTCCAGTGACGGGTGCAGTTCATAGCTGGTTTGCAGCACCTGCATGACCTGTTCCTGCTGGTTGACGGCCCTGGCGGCTTCCGCCAGGCGCGCCGCCATCAGTGGAATGGATGCCGGTGAGCGATTGGCCAGGCCCATCAGCGTGCTCATCGCCGCAGCCGGATCTCCGGCTCGTGTTTGCAGTGCAGCAAGCTCCATGCGCGCGCGCGGCGCATCGGGTGCAACCGCTGCTGCCTGGCGCAGCAAGGGCTCAGCGGCCTCGTCATTGCCCTGGGCGGCCTGTTCGCACAAGTAGTGGGCGATGCGGGTTGTGAAGGTGCCCTCGCTGCCGGTTTCCAGCTTGCGGGCGGTCTCGGTGGCCTGGGCCCAGTCACGCGAACGTTCGTAGATGGCCAGCAGTGCCAGACGGGCCTGTGTTTCAAAGGCCGTGCCCTCCAGCTTGCGCAAGGCGTCTTCCGCACGGTCCAGCAGTCCTGCCTTGAGGAAATCGAGCGCGAGCGCATGCTGCGCCCGGTCACGATCGGCCCGGCTCAGGTCACCGCGCGACAGCAGATGTTCGTGGACTCGTACCGCGCGTTCGTATTCACCGCGGCGGCGAAACAGGTTGCCAAGTGCAAAGTGCAACTCGGAGGTGTCCGGGTCGTTCTGCACGGCCTCGATGAATGCGTCGATGGCCTGGTCCTGCTGTTCGTTGAGCAGGTAGTTCAAGCCCTTGAAATACGCCTTGGGCGCCTGGCGGTTTTCAATGCGCAGCTGGCGCAGGTCAAGCCGGGACGCGAGCCAGCCCAGCACAAAGGCCAGGGGCAGACCCAGCAGGATCCAGCTCAGGTCAAAGTCCATGCGGTGCCGCCGACGGGTTGTCAGGGGTGGCTGGTGCCTGCGGAGTTGGGAGCACCCGCTGCGCGGCGGTACGCTGGCGCCACCAGCGCGGCACCATGCCCAGGACCCCAACGACCAACCCCAGGGCAAAGGCGGTCAGCACCACCAGTACCAGTGGCGCGCGCCATTGGGTACCGAAGAAGAAGTGCACTGTCGCTTCCTGCTGGTTGTTCAGCGCAAATGCGAACAGGGTAAAAAAAATGGCTGCCTTGAGCAGCCACATGAGGTATTTCATTCATCTCCTCAGTGACGAGGGGATTCTATCGGTGTCAGCTGCCCGGCTTGTTGTCGCCGGCTTGCAATTCGGCTGTGCGGCGGTCCACGGCTTCGCGCAGGGCCTTGCCCGGCTTGAAGTGGGGAACCCGCTTTTCGGGAATGTGCACGCTTTCGCCGCTGCGCGGGTTACGGCCCATGCGGGGCGGGCGGCGGTTGATTGAAAAGCTGCCAAAACCACGGATTTCAATGCGGTGACCACGCACCAGGGCGTCACTCATCGCGTCCAGAATGGCCTTCACGGCGTATTCCGCATCGCGGTGGGTGAGCTGGCTGAAACGTGCGGCCAGTTCTTCTACCAGGTCAGATCGGGTCATGCTCTAGCAAGTTGGGGGCAGGGCATGCCGGCAGCGTGCGCCGCCTGGCATGACCTGTCCCGCAAGATTACTTGGATTCCGAGTTGTCCAGCTTGGCGCGCAGCAGGGCGCCCAGGCTGGTCGTGCCGGCGTTTTCACGCGACGACTGCTGGCTCAGGCTGGCCATCGCGCCTTGCTCGTCGGCCATGTCCTTGGCCTTGATCGACAGCTGGATGTTGCGCGTCTTGCGGTCAATGTTGACCACCACGGCGGACACTTCGTCGCCTTCCTTGAGCACGTTGCGGGCATCTTCCACGCGGTCGCGGGAGATTTCGCTGGCACGCAGGTAGCCGATGATGTCTTCGCCCAGGTCGATTTCGGCGCCCTTGGGGTCAACGGTCTTGACCTTGCCGGTCACCACGGCGCCCTTGTCGTGCACCGAGGTGAACGTGGCAAACGGGTCGCCGTCGAGCTGCTTGATGCCCAGGGAGATGCGCTCGCGGTCCACGTCCACGGCCAGCACGATCGCGTCGACTTCCTGGCCCTTTTTGTAGTTGCGCACGGCAGCTTCGCCGGGTTCGTTCCAGGACAGGTCGGACAGGTGCACCAGGCCGTCGATGCCGGCAGCCAGGCCCACGAACACGCCGAAGTCGGTGATCGACTTGATCGGGCCCTTGACGCGGTC
>CAZUJD010000306.1:0-3765 GCA_964620025.1 uncultured Ramlibacter sp.
GGATGGCGTCCGGGTCTTCGCGTAGCGCGGACTTGAGCGCGGCAGCAAAGCTCAGCGTCATGGGCCCGACCTCGCGCTGGTTGATCAGGCACTTCTTGGATTCGTGCACGAATTCGATCGGGTCTTCTACCGTCAGGATGTGGCCGTATTCGGTTTCGTTCAGGTAGTTGACCATGGCGGCCAGCGTGGTCGATTTGCCCGACCCGGTGGGGCCGGTGACCAGCACCATCCCGCGTGGCTTGAGCGCCAGGTCGCCGAAAATCTTGGGGGCGTTCAGTTGCTCCAAAGTGAGGATCTTGGAGGGAATGGTCCGGAACACCGCGCCTGCGCCGCGGTTCTGGTTGAAGGCATTGACCCGAAAACGCGCCAGGCCGTCGATCTCGAACGAGAAATCCACCTCCAGGAACTCTTCGTAGATTTTGCGCTGGGTGTCGTTCATGATGTCGTACACCATGCTGTGCACCTGTTTGTGGTCCAGCGAATCGACGTTGATCCTGCGCACATCGCCATGCACGCGGATCATCGGCGGCAGGCCGGCAGAAAGGTGAAGGTCGGAAGCCTTGTTCTTGACGCTGAATGCCAGCAACTGGGTAATGTCCACGGATCCCTCGATAGTCTGATTTGATACGCTCGAACGATTATGACCACGATTGGCGACAACCTCCAGAGTGTTCGTACCCGCATTGCCACAGCCTGCGCCGCAGCCGGACGGGATGCGGGCAGCGTCACGCTGCTGGCAGTCTCCAAGACCTTCGGCCCCGATGCGGTGCGCGAGGCCTGCGCCGCCGGACAAACGGCCTTTGGCGAAAACTACATCCAGGAGGCGGTCGAAAAGATCGCCATGCTGCAGGACTTGCCCCTGCAGTGGCACTGCATCGGCCCCATCCAGAGCAACAAGACCCGGCTGGTAGCCACGCATTTTGACTGGGCCCACACCGTGGACCGGCTGAAGATCGCGCAACGCCTGAGCGAGCAGCGCCCCCCGGCGCTGGTGCCTTTGCAGGTGTGCATCCAGGTCAACATTGACGGCGGTTCCACCAAGGCGGGTGTTGCACCAGACGAAGTGCTGGCCCTGGCGCGCGAGGTGGCGGCACTGCCCCATCTGATGCTGCGCGGCATCATGACCATTCCAGAACCCTCAGCCGACTTGGCCGCTCAACTGGCCGTGCATCAGCGCGCGCGCGCCCTGTTTGACAACCTGCGCGCCGCCGGCCTGCCGCTGGACACGCTGTCCATGGGCATGACCGCTGACCTGGAGGCTGCCATCCAGGCAGGCAGCACCATGGTGCGGGTGGGCACAGCCATTTTTGGCGGACGTGCCCGCGCCGCCTGAGTCTTGCCTATTTCTTGGGCATCGCCAGCGGCTTGACCGCGCTGCAGTCGGCACCCAGCCATTTGCCGTTCGCATCCATCGTGGTGGTCATCGCCTTGCCCTGGTGCGTCGTATTCATGGTCATCTTCATGTCATAGGCGCTGTCGCCCTTGAAGTTGACCCGGCCTTCACCGCTGGCCACCGGGTCGGTGCAGGTGAACTTGATGTTCATCCCGGCGGCGGACTGGTTGCTGACGGTGTTGCTGCAATGGCCTTTTTCATGCACGGGCAACTGGTTGCGCTCGACCATCTCCCTGGTCAGGCACATCTTGCTGAGCATGGTGCCGCCCGGCCCGGCGGCCACGCTGACGCCCTGCTTGGCCATCATGTCCTGCATCATCCTGCGCTGCTCGGGCGGCAAGGCGGCCATCTGCTGCTGCATCTGGGCCATGGCCTTTTCCATCTCGGGGTTGCCGCCCATCTTGCTGCTGACTTCCCACAGCCCGGGCTTGATGGACTGCGCGGCAGCCAGCGTGCTGGCCAGGGTCAGCAAGGCGCCTGCCAGCATGGGGGATAAGCTTGTCATGGTCGGTCCTCCTGAAGGTTTGAATGCGGCATTGTGCTGCGGCCCGCGTGTTACAGGAGTTTCAACTGTGTGGAGTTTTTCACCTCTTCCATGACGGCGTAGGTACGTGTTTCGCGCACGCCGGGCAGTTGCCAGAGCACAGTGCCCGCAAATAGCCGGTAGGCAGCCATGTCGGCCATGCGGGTCTTGAGCAGGTAGTCAAAGCCGCCGGCGACCATGTGGCATTCCATGATTTCGTGGTGCACCTGCACGGCGGCCTTGAACGCGTCAAACACATTGGGCGTGGTGCGATCCAGCAGCACCTCCACAAACACCATCATCCCGGCCCCGAGTTTCAGCGGGTTCAGCCGGGCTTCGT
This sequence comes from uncultured Ramlibacter sp., assembly GCA_964620025.1. Lineage (GTDB taxonomy): Bacteria > Pseudomonadota > Gammaproteobacteria > Burkholderiales > Burkholderiaceae_C > RAM1. The sequence continues at coordinate 2,257 of CAZUJD010000306.1, forward strand.
AGCCCAGGATGTAGCCGTCGCGTGCCAGCCGCTGCACCCGGGCCAGCACCGCCGTGGGCGAGAGCGTGACGGCCTCGGCCAGCTTGAGGTTGGAGATGCGTCCGTCCTGCTGCAGGACATTCAGGATTTTCAGGTCAATGCGGTCTATTTCGGCAATCGATTCGCTCATGAATAGTGATTTATACGGTTTTTATCTGAAATTTAGCGTGAAATTCACCAACCAACAATCCACCATGGCGCAATTGATTCCACAACCCGTGACGCGCCATGCAAAAGCCACCCCACCTGCCATTTCCGTACCGGCCCGAGGCCGCCATCGTCGCCGACCGACTGCAATCACTGGAGGGTGCTCTGGACTGGGCGGCGGCAGCCCACACGGCCCACCCATGGGTCCAGGCGGTGCGCAGGCACCCTCCGCCGTTCTGGGCCATGGAAAGCCTGCTCAAGGAATACCCCATTTCCAGCGCCGAAGGTCTGGCGCTGATGCGGCTGGCCGAAGCCCTGCTGCGCGTACCGGACGCCGAGACGGCGATTGCGCTGACAGCGGACCAGCTGGGCCGGGCAGACTTTGACGGCGCCGCGGACTCCACCCTGGCAAGGCTGTCATCAACGGCCATTGCCATGTCCAAGAAGTTTCTGCCGGACGCCGGCCACGAACCCGGACTGATGACCCGGCTGGGCGCACGCACTGTGGTCGCCGCGACACTGCGGGCGGTGCAGCTGCTGGGCCGCCAGTTCGTGCTGGGCCAGACGATGGATGAGGCGATGCACGAGGCTTCCCAGGCACGCCGCCAGACCGCCAACCTGCGGTTCAGCTATGACATGCTGGGCGAGGGCGCGCGCACGGACGCCGACGCCCTGCGCTACCTGGCCAGCTACCAGCGAGCCATCCACTCGATTGCTGGCCGGGCCGACCCGGTGGGCGTGGTGGCCCACAACGATGGCATTTCGATCAAGCTCAGTGCGTTGCATCCGCGCTATGAAGACGCGCAGCGCGAACGGGTGCTGGCCGAGCTGGTGCCCCGCGTGTGGGGCCTGTGCGTACAGGCGGCGCGTGCCAATATCAACCTGACCATCGACGCCGAAGAGGTTGACCGTCTCGAGCTGTCACTGGACGTCTTTGAAGCCCTGGCGGCACAGGTGGCACGGGAGCATCCGCAGTGGTCGGGCTTCGGGCTCGCGCTGCAGGCCTACCAGAGCCGCGCACTGGAGCTGATCGCACATGTGGCCGCATTGGCGCGCCGGTACCGCCTGCGGTTCATGTGCCGCCTGGTCAAGGGCGCCTACTGGGACGCCGAAATCAAGCGCGCGCAGGAACTGGGACTGCCGCACTACCCTGTGTTCACCCACAAGCACCACACTGACGTGAGCTACCTCGCCTGTGCGCGCGCGCTGCTGGAAGCCAATGACGTGATCTACCCGCAGTTCGCCACGCACAACGCCGGCACGATTGCCGCCATCCTGCAAATGGCGGCGCGGGCGGGCGGCAGTTTCGAGCTGCAACGCCTG
>CAZUJD010000307.1:0-3738 GCA_964620025.1 uncultured Ramlibacter sp.
GCAGCGCAAAAAGGCATCTTTTCAAAACGGATCTCCAGGCACATCACGGGACGCAGCGGGCCAGGGCCATGCTGCGGACGGACTACGGGTGGGGAGATCAGGAAATGGGGGGCTTGAAGCCGCGCGCCGGCTCGGCGCTGGCAAAGCGCATGCCGGGCAAGGGCGGCGCGGCATGTGCCATCTGGGTCACAGGCCCGGCGTCGGGTGCTGCCGCCATGGCAACCGTGTGGCAAACCTGGCAACTGGTGCAGCTGCCGCAGTCTGCCACGCTGGCATCTTCGGTCTCGCCGGCGGGTATCGAAGCCGGGCTGGCTGCGGCAGTTTTGCCGTGGCAGTCGGCATGCGGATCGGCCGAATCGTGGACTTGCCCCATGCCGGCGGCAGTGAACTGCTGCATCGCCATCTGCGCCGCCATGGCATCGCCCACCCATCCGCGCAAGGGCAGCAGGGCGATCATGACAAGTAGAAACCAGCGACGCATGGTATGAATGATACGTTCCCGCCGCCGAAGTTCAATGCGCCTGATCAATGGCCCGGCTTTTTCCTGTCCGGATCTTCCCGGCAAGGGACAGCGAGCAGGTCATGTCGCCCAGGCCAGCGCAGCATCCACCAGCCGCTGGACAGGGGCCGGCGGCTGCATGGGGCGCAGGGCATGCACCGAGGCGCGTCCTGTATTGCCTATCGGCAGGCGCTGCAACAGGTGGCCCAGGGGTACCAGGGCCAGGCGCAGCCACTGGCCGGCGATTTCACGCCGGTCGCCCAGCTCGCGCGCGTAGGCCAGCATGTGACGGTGCGCTTGCCAATGCAGGCCCAGGCGCGTCTGACCCATGACGTGGGCTGCTTCCAGCCACAGCCAGCGCTGCGCCGGCGGTTGGCCGCCGCTGGCGGCAAAGGCGTCCAGCAGGTGGCTGAAAGCGCGTACTTGCAGGGTGGCCTCCATGTTCAAGCCCCTGCCAGTTCGCGCCTGGCGTCACGCAGCACGCTCAGACCGGCGGTGATGGCCAGGCCCGCCATGACGGCGGCCACGGCCAGGTCGGGCCAGGCCGAACCCGTGCCGAACACGCCCAGCGCCGCGGCCATGACAGCCAGGTTGCCCAGTGCGTCGTTGCGCGTGCACAGCCACACGCTGCGCATGTTGGCGTCGCCCTCGCGGTACGCATACAAGGCCACGGCCACGCCCACGTTGGCGGCCAGCGCCAGCAGGCCCACGAGGCCCATGGTCATCGCCTCGGGCGGCGCACCCCAGGCCAGCGCCCAGACCGCGCGGCCCGCCACAAACAGGCCGAACAACAGCATGCTCGCGCCTTTGAGCAAGGCGGCGCGGGCGCGCCAGGCCAGCGTCATGCCCAGCACCAGCAGCGACACCCCGTAGTTGGCCGCGTCGCCCAGGAAATCGATGGCGTCGGCCAGCAATGACACCGAACCCGACTGCACGCCCGCCGCGATCTCGATGGCGAACATGGCGGCGTTGACGATCAACGCCCCCCAGAGGATGCGGCGGTAGCGCGGGTTGGCAGATGCCTGAGGTTCCGGTTCGTTATGGCAGCAATGGGCAGACATGGCATTTTCCTTTGGTCATTTCCGTTCAGTGGCATCATTGGAAACCCTCAAGTCACTTCAAGGTCAAGCGATGCCTGCCGCAAACCCCCACGGCCCTGACGGCTATCGTATCGGCGACGCCGCACGGCAAAGCGGAGTGAGCGCCGCCAACATCCGCTATTACGAGAAAGAAGGGCTGCTGGCGCCCCAGGCGCGCGCCGGCAACGACTACCGCATCTACACCGCGGCCGACCTGCACCAGCTGCGCTTTATCCGCCTGTGCCGCGCCATGGACATGAGCCTGGACGAGGTGCGTACCCTGCTGGCGCTGGACCTGCGCAAAAAGGCCGATTGCGCCACAGCCGACGCCGCTTTGAACGAGCACATCAGCCACGTGCGCGAACGCCTGGCCGAGTTGCGTGCGCTTGAAAAGGACCTGGTGGCGTTGCAGGCACGCTGCCATGGCGACGGCGACCGCTGCCACATCATTGAGGCGCTGCATGACCAGGCGGATGCCGCTGTGCCGGCGCGCAAGCGGGCGGCCCCGGCCACGCGGCATGTCTGAGTCCCGAATGAGTGATTTCTGAGGAGCGCCCGAAGCGCTAGGTACTTTCCAGTTGCCCGCGCGCCTTGTCGATCCACAGCTGCAGGTTGTCCAGCAGGCCGCTCTGGCTGAACGAGCAGCTTTCCTCGCTGAACAGGGCGCTGGATTCCAGCCGGTCCAGCAGGTCATTCAGGACCTGGCTGTAACGCTCCGGCAAGGGCAGCGATCCGGCCTGGCTGCGCACCTGGGTGCTGAAGGCGGGCACGCCCAGGCTGCCGGTGCGCAGGGCATCCAGCAAAGCCTGCATGGATGTAAGTGCCTGCATGCTCAGTTCCTGACAGCGCGCGGCACAGGCATGCCGCGCTTTTGCATCACGTCACGCAGGCGGTCGGGGTAGTCGGTGATGATGCCGTCCACGCCCCAGCCGATCAGCCGCTCCATGTCGGACGGGTTGTTGATGGTCCAGGGCACCACCTTCAGGCCCAGGCCCTGTGCTTCCTTCACCAGGGCTTCAGTCACCGCGCCACCGTTGGGCGACCACACGGCGCCACCGGCGGCCTTGACCATTCTGGGCACGCTGCCATGCTCGGCGATCTTGAAGCCGGCCGTCCAGGCACCGTCGCGGACGTTGTCGGTGTTGGCTGTCTGGATGGTGAGGTACACCGTGGGGATGGCGGGCTCAAAGCCCTGCACGATCTGCAGGGTTCTCCAGTCAAAGCTCTGGATGGTCACGCGCTTTTGCATGCCGGCCTCGCGCACCACATTCAGCAGGGCACGCGTCATCTGCTCCGGGTTCACGGTCTCGTCCGGTTGGGTGGGGTTGATCTTGGTTTCGATGTTGAAGCGCACATCGTGAATGCCCCGGTCCCTGACCAGCGCGAACAGGGACGCCAGCGTGGGCACACGCGTACCGTCTCGCGGCACCTGGGTGCTGAAGGTTTTGGCATAGGGCGTGTCGGGGTTGATGCGGCCCACGTCATAGGCTTGCAGCTGCGCCAGCGTCAGTGACCTGAGCGTGGGGCCCTTGCCAGCCAGCCAGCGGCCCGAAGCATCCCGTGTGATGGCCGGGTTCAGATACGGGTCATGCGCCACCACCACCGTGCCGTCGGCCGTCACACCGATGTCCAGCTCCAGCGTGTTCACCCCGATCTCCAGCGCGCGCTCGAAGGCGGGCAGGGTGTTCTCGGGGGCCAGGCCGCGCGCGCCGCGGTGGCCCTGCGCATCAAAAGCCAGTGTGCTGCAGCCGGTCAGGGCCAGCAGGCCGAAGGTGCACAGCAGGGTGCGCAAGGGGTGAGGTGTGGTGAAGGTCATGGGCGCATTTTGCCGTGGCTGCGTGAAAAGTGGTGCTGTCATACGATGTGGCCCATGCGCATCGAACTGGACCACACCATCGTGCCCGCCGCTGACCGCAGGGCATCCGCAGAACTGCTGGCCGAGCTGCTGGGCGTGCCTTGGTCGGAAACGGGTGTGGGGCCCTTTTGCCCGGTGTACGTCAGCGACAGCCTGACGCTGGATTTCGACCAGGCCGACGGCCCCTTCGCCGTGCAGCACTACTGCTTTCGCGTGAGCGAAGCGGACTTTGACGCCATCCTGGGGCGCATCCAGGCGCGCGGCATCGGCTACCGCAGCCTGCCGCACGGGCCTGTGGACGGGCA
>CAZUJD010000308.1:0-2238 GCA_964620025.1 uncultured Ramlibacter sp.
CCCAGGTACAGCAGCCAGGCCGAGGTGAACTCGCTGAACAGGATGAAGGCCAGCACCATCAGGACCGCGCCGATGATCGGTCCGAAGAAGAACGTGGCCCCACCCAGGAAGGTAAACAGCAGGTAGCCGCCCGAGCGCGCCGCGCCCACCACTTCCGCGGTGACGATCTCGAAATTGAGCGCGCCCAGCCCGCCAGAGATGCCCGCGAAGAAGCCGGCAATGATGAAGGCCAGGTAGCGCACCTTCTGCGTGTTGTAGCCCACGAATTCAACCCGCTCGGGGTTGTCGCGCACGGCATTCAGGATGCGGCCCAGCGGCGTGCGTGTGAAGGCGAACATGAGCGCCACGCAGATGAAGGTATAGACCGCGATGAGGTAGTACACCTGGATCGGCGGGCCGAAGCTGATGCCCATGAAGGGTTTGCCGACCACGCGGTTGGCGTTGATGCCGCCTTCACCGCCGAAAAACTCCGGGATCATCAGCGACATGGCAAACACCAGTTCGCCGATGCCCAGCGTGATCATGGCAAACGTGGTACCCGATTTGCGGGTGGTAACCCAGCCGAGCAACGCGGCAAAGAACATGCCGGCCACGCCACCGACCAGCGGCACCGTGGAAACCGGAATGGGCAGGGAGCCGGCTGCCACGGCATTGAGCGCATGGATGGCCAGGAACGAGCCGAGGCCGGTGTACACCGCATGCCCGAAGCTCAGCATGCCGCCCTGCCCCAGCAGGATGTTGTAGGACAGGCAGGCAATGATGGCGATGCCCATCTGCGACAGCATGGTGATGGACAGGCCGCTGGTGAACACCATGGGCGACACCAGCAGCAGCAGCGCGAACAGGCTCCAGACCAGCCAGCGGCCGATGTTCAGGGGTTTGAATTCGTGGTATTTCATTTGCATGTTGTCAGCCCTCGCGCGTGCCCAGCAGGCCCCGGGGGCGGAAGATCAGGATCAGCACCAGGAACAGGTACGGCAGGATGGGCGCCACCTGTGACAGCGTGAGCTTGGTCAGTGTGTTGGCCTGCGCCGCCGCGCTGAGCTGGATGCCCAGCTGGGCCGCCACGGAGCCAACGGAATAGTCAAACGCCACGGCAAAGGTCTGGATGGTGCCGATCAGCAGCGACGCGATGAACGCGCCCGACAGCGACCCCATGCCACCCACGACCACCACCACAAAGATCACCGAGCCCACGGTGGCCGCCATGGACGGTTCCGTCAGGAAGGTGCTGCCGCCGATCACCCCGGCCAGGCCGGCCAGCGCCGTACCGGCGCCGAAGACCAGCATGAACACACGCGGCACGTTGTGTCCCAGTGCCTCCACCGCATCAGGGTGCGTCAGCGCCGCCTGGATCACCAGGCCGATGCGGGTGCGGGTGAGCAGCAGCCACACGGAGACCAGCATGACCAGCGCGACCAGCATCATGAAGCCGCGGGTGGCCGGGAACGGTGAACACACCACGCGCACCGCGGCATCGGCCGCCTGGCAGGCGCCCGCTGGCGCCGCGCCCCAGAACAGCCGCAAGCCCTCTGCAGAATGGTTGACCAGTGTGAAGGCCGGGCCCTGCAGCACCTCCAGCGGGCGGAATTCCACGGCGATGCGACCCCAGATGAGCTGCACCAGCTCGACGATCACGTAGGACAGGCCGAAGGTCACGAGCAGTTCGGGCACATGGCCGTACTTGTGCACCTTGCGCAGCGACCAGCGCTCGAACAGTGCCCCCATCAGGCCCACCACCAGCGGTGCCAGCACCAGTGCGGGCCAGAACCCCACCAATTTGGAGATGCTGTAGCCCACGTAGGCGCCCACCATGTAAAAGCTGGCGTGCGCAAAATTCAGCACGCCCATCATGCTGAAGATCAACGTGAGCCCCGAGCTGAGCATGAACAAAAGCAGCCCGTAGCTCACCCCGTTGAGCATCGAGATGATGAAAAACTCCATGTCGTCCGACCTTCCTCTGCGATCCAAAAAAAGAGCCCGCTACGGTGCACCCGTACGGGCTCCTGTCTCACCCCGGGGGAATCAGGGGCGCTTCATCTGGCAGCTGGTAGGCGTGCTCGAGACGTAGTTGGGGTACTCCTTCAGCGGCACCAGCGTCATGCCGGTGTTTTCGGGGCTGTAGGGATACTTCTTGTCGGCCTTCTGCCAGATCGACAGGTACAGCGGCTGCTGCAGCTGGTGGTCGGCCTTGCGGATTTCGACCTCGCCGTTGAAGCTCTTGACCTTCAGGCCTTC
>CAZUJD010000308.1:2248-3732 GCA_964620025.1 uncultured Ramlibacter sp.
ATCGGTGGACTTGGCCTTGGCCATGGCGGCGCCCAGGGTTTCAAAAATGCGGATCGTCGAGCCGGTGTAGAAGTCGTCGTTGTACTTGGCCTTGAACTCGTTCATCCACTTGTCCATCTGGCCGCCCATGTTGTAGTGGTTGTAGGCCACCTGGTACACGCGGCCCGCAGCACCCTGGCCCAGTGCCGTCGGCGTGCCCGTGACGCCCGCGTAGTAAGTGAAGAACTTGCCGTTGTAGCCGCCTTCCTGGGCCGCCTTGACCAGCAGCGACAGGTCGGAGCCCCAGTTGCCGGTGATCACGGTGTCGGCGCCCGCAGCCTTGATCTTGGCGATGTAGGGCGCGAAGTCGCGCACCTGGGCCAGCGGGTGAAGGTCTTCACCCACGATCTTGATGTCCGGACGCTTGCGGGCCAGCGTTTCCTTGGCGTACTTGGCCACCTGCACGCCGTGCGAGTAGTTCTGGCCCAGGATGTAGACGTTCTTGATGTCCTTCTGCTCGGCCATGAAGCTGGACATGGCTTCCATCTTCATGGAGGTGTCGGCGTCAAAGCGGAAGTGCCAGTAGCTGCACTTGCTGTTTGTGAGGTCCGGGTCCACGGCGGAGTCGTTCAGGTAGATGACTTCCTTGCCGGGGTTGCGCTCGTTGTGCTTGTTGATCGCGTCGATCAGCGCCAGCGCCACCGAAGAACCGTTGCCCTGGATGATGTAGCGCGCGCCCTGGTCGATCGCGGCCTTGAGTGCGTTCAGGCTTTCGGCGGGGCTCAGCTTGTTGTCAATGAAACTGACGTCGAACTTCACACCGGCCGGGTTGCCGGCACCGGAATACTTCTCGGCGAAGAACTGGTAGCCCTTCATCTGGCTCACCCCGACCGGGCCCAGCAGGCCCGTGAGCGGGTCGATGCGGACCATTTTGACGGTTTCACCCTTTTGGGCAAATGCGGCGCCTGCAACCAGCAGGATGGCAGACGCGGTGACGGCTTTGACGGCGAATTTCATTGATGTCTCCATGGTTAACTGACAGAGCGCAGCGTACTGGTTTTGTGCAGTGCAGCGCTCAGGGATTGCCCCTAAACACCGGCGAAGCTATCGCCGATGTGACAGGGTTCCGGAATGGTTCAAATTGGTGCGTGAACGCAGGTGTTCTGCAGTGCAGCCTCAAAGGCCCGGCAATTTGTAGTCCTTGAGCATTTCACGCAGCCGCGTTTTGAGCATCTTGCCGGTGGCGCCCAGCGGGATCGCATCGACAAAGACCACATCGTCGGGCACCTGCCACTTGGCAACGGCCTTGCCCTGGTAGAACGACAGCAACTCTTCCTTGGTCACCTCGGCGCCGGGCTTCTTCACCACCGCCACGATGGGACGTTCGTCCCACTTGGGATGCGGCATGCCCACACAGGCGGCCATGGCCACGGCAGGGTGCGCCACGGCAATATTCTCGATGTCGATCGAGCTGATCCACTCGCCGCCGGACTTGATCACGTCCT
>CAZUJD010000309.1:0-3721 GCA_964620025.1 uncultured Ramlibacter sp.
TGTCCACCCCCACAAGATTTGAGTCTGTGTAAGGTAGCTTAAGTTGGACTCCCGCCCGCCAGTCGGGCAAGGATGCTCTCAAAAGTGGGTATGGGCGGCGACGAAACTAATCCGCCGATAGGTCAGGCGCTTACCAACGATGCCTTTGAGCGCCAAGTCGGCGCGCATCACATCGTTGACGCCCTGAGACTGGCGGGTGTTCCAGCGGAAGTCGAACTCGTTGCAATAGCGTTGCAGGTGCTTTTCTGAAACGCTGTGGAACGTGCCGACAATGCCGCGCTTGAGCAAGGCAAAGGACGATTCGGCGGTATTGCTGGTCACGTCCCCGCGAGCGTATTCGCCGCGAGAGTGGTTCACCGATTCATGGCTGGCAAAGTGCTTGCCGGGCTTCTTGTAGTAGCTGGCCTCGTCCGTCATCAGGCGGGCTTTCTCGGAGATTTGGGCCTTGAGAATCGGGGCCAGGGTGGCAGCGTTGACCGTGGGGACGTGGAAAGAGCGCTTGTCGCCTTGACGCTCCACAAGCGAGACGATCTTCATCTTGTGCTGGAAGCCTTGGAAAGTCTTGGCGGGGTACTTGATGCCCTCGTCGTCGGTGGCAGCTCCACAAAACGTTTCGTCAGCCTCAACGATGCCAGAGGAGCCGGGACCGCCCAGCAGACGGCCTGTGTCGGCGGTCATGGCTTCGCGGATGCGGTGGGACATGAACCAAGCGGTTTTGTACGTCACGCCCAACATGCGCTCAAGCTGCTTGGCTGAAATGCCCTTCTTGCTGGCGCACATGAGATGCACAGCTTGGAGCCACAGGTTTAGAGCGACCTTGGAACGCTCAAACACGGTGCCCACGGTCACGGTGAACTGGGACGCGCAAGAGCCGCACTTGTAAACGCCAGGGCGGGTTGCCTTGCCCTGCAGCAGGTAGTGACCGCCGACCACGCCGCAATGAGGGCAGACAACGCCATTGGGCCACCGCAGAGCCTCAAGGTATTCGCGGGCCTTGTCGACGTCTTGGAAGTGCGGTTGATTAAGGATTGCAGTCATGGCAAATCTCGAAATTACTTGGCAGAAGGTTGAGGAATCGCTGCAAGCAGTCGATCAAGAGCGGTTTCAAAAACTTGAACTTGTTCGTCAGTCCAGTCCGTGGCTAGGAGGTTTGCCCGGGTTCCTTCGGCGTATTGCCCGACGAGGGCAAGTAGCCGCTGAGGCTCTGGATGCGTGGCTAGCATCGCGCGCACAACGACGTGCTGAGCCAACGCACGAGCAGCGGTAGCGCGGTTTCCTTGATCGTCTGCCGGGGTATTTGACGTGTCCATAACTGAATAATGCTCCAGTTCTAAGGGTTTGTCAAGTACATACTTCGCTGCGGTCGTACAAGGAAAAAGTGCCAGAACCCCAAAGCAAAAGCGCCCGCGTGGTGACCACGCGGGCGCTTGGAGAAGAAGGCGGCAGGGTGTTCAGGCCATGGAGATGGCAATGAAGGCCAGCAGGAACATCAGCACGCCGCCCATGACGGGCAGCACGATCGGCATGGAATGAACGATGTCTTCCACGACGTCGGCGGAGGGTTGCGTGGGCTGGGTGTTGTGGCTGGACATGGCTGAAACCTCAAAAATTTCAATGACTTGCCTGGATTTTAACCCCGGCGCTGCCGGCCGGGCTCAAAGCAGGGCATAGGTGGTGGTGGCGCGGCAGGCGCTTTTGCCGTCAGAGGCACCGCGGATGTCGATTTCGCCAAAGGCCAGCGTCTTGCCGGCGCGGATCACTCGGGCCTGCACCAGTGCGTCCTGGCCTGACAGCGGCTTGAGGAAGCTGGTGTTCAGCTGAACCGTGGTGCAGGGCCGGAACTCGCCAAAATGCCGGATCAACGCCAGCACCATGGCCGTGTCGGCTGCCGCCATCATGGCCTGTCCGCACAGCATGCCGCCCACGCGCGACAGCTGTCCGCTTTGGGGCAGACGCAGCGTCACGCTGTCGGCGTCGGTACTGTCCACCTGCAGGTTCAGCGCCTGCACCCAGGGCGCGAAGTATTCCGCCAGCGCGGGCTGAAGGGATTCGGGGCTGGGGTTCTGGTTCAACTTACTTCTGCTCCTCGGCTTCGAATCCGGCATTGTGCAGCGCGTTCAGTACGCCGGCGATGTGCTCGCGCCCGCGGGTCTGGATGACCAGCTCGATTTCCACGTTCTGGGCCGACAAGGTGGTGAAGGCACGCTGATGGTGGACTTCGTCGATGTTGGCGCCCGCTTCGCTCACGACGGCCGTAATGCGGGCCAAGGAGCCAGGAACGTCGCGTGCGCTCACGCGCACCCGCGCCAGCCGGCCAGCCCGCACCATGCCGCGTTCGATGATGGCCGACAGCAGCAATGGATCGATGTTGCCGCCACACAGCACCAGCCCCACTTTTTTGGCGCGAAAGCGGTCTGCGTACTTGAGCAGCGCGGCCAGGCCGGCGGCGCCGGCGCCTTCGACCAGGGTCTTTTCAATTTCCAGCAGCATCACGATGGCGTGTTCAATGTCGCCCTCGTCCACCAGGACCAGATCATTGACCCTGGCCGCGATGATCTCCTGGGCGATCCGGCCCGGCGAACCCACCGCAATGCCCTCCGCAATCGTGCTGTGGCCTTGCGGGAGTTGCGTATGCTTGATGGCGTTGTACATGCCCGGAAAGCGCACGGTCTGCACGCCCATGATGTCGATGTCGGGTTTGAGTGCGCGTGCTGCCGTGGCAATACCCGCGATCAAGCCGCCTCCGCCCACCGCAACGACCAGCGCGTCCAGGTCGGGCTGGGCCTCCAGCATTTCCAGGCCCACGGTGCCCTGGCCCGCCACAATGGCCTCATCGTCGTACGGGTGTACAAATGCAAGTTGCTGCTGTTGTGCCAGCGCCAGCGCATGGCTGCGGGCCTCGTCCAGCGTGTCGCCGTGCAACACCACTTCGGCGCCGAAGCCGCGGGTACGCTCCACCTTGACGCCCGGCGTGAATCGCGGCATGACGATCACCGCGCGCAGGCCCAGTCGCTGTGCGTGGTAAGCCACGCCCTGCGCATGGTTGCCCGCGCTCATGGCGATCACTCCGCGGGCACGTTCAGCATGTGTCAGCTGTACGAGCTTGTTGCAGGCGCCGCGCTCCTTGAACGACGCGGTGAACTGCAGGTTCTCGAATTTGAGGTAGATCTGCGCGCCCGCAATCTCCGACAGCGTGCGCGATGCCACGAAGGGGGTCTCGAACACCTGTCCGCGCAGGCGCTCGGCGGCTTGCCGCACGTCAGAGATGTCAATCATGGGCCGGATTGTGCGGGGAAATACCCGTAGAAAGTGGTGGATTTCCGCCCATCAGTGTCTTCCATGTTGGTTCAGACTGCGTTATTGTGGAATCGCGCATGCTTCACGGCTGGAGGCTTTTCGATGGTCAAGCGTTCGGTGGATTTGCAGGTACTCCCCTCACCGGGTCTCAAGGACGCCCCGGTGCTGGATCTGATGTGCTCGCATTTCGTGTTGACGCTGGCGGCCAAGCAGGGCGGCAAGTTCAATGTCCGCCGCGACCTCAACGGTCTGCTGTCGCTGGCCGGGCGCCACCTGGTGTGGCCGGCGTCTGCGTTGCTGCGCCTGCGTGAATTCCTCGAACGGCGCTGCAAGGACAACGAGTTCTGGCGCGGCCATGAGGCCCTGACCACGCGCGACTTCCTGGAGCGCCACGGTGTCTGGCGTGGTCCCTATGAGGAAGGCA
>CAZUJD010000310.1:0-1478 GCA_964620025.1 uncultured Ramlibacter sp.
TTCAGGATGTCGGCCTGCACCGTGCCGCGCACGTTGGCCAGCACCCATTCGCGGATCTTGGCGGCCTCGGTCTCCGTGGGTTCGCGGCCGTTGTCGGTCTTGAACTTCTCCAGGTTCTGGTCGATGGCCGTGTTCATGAACATGGCCAGGATGCTGGGCGCCGGGCCATTGATGGTCATGGACACCGAGGTGGACGGGTTGCACAGGTCAAAGCCTTCGTACAGCACTTTCATGTCGTCCAGCGTGGCAATGCTCACGCCGCTGTTGCCCACCTTGCCATAGATGTCGGGGCGCGGATCGGGGTCGTTGCCGTACAGGGTCACCGAATCGAACGCGGTGGACAGGCGCTTGGCCGGCATGCCTTCGGACAGCAGTTTGAAGCGGCGATTCGTGCGGAACGAGTCGCCTTCGCCGGCGAACATGCGTGTGGGATCTTCACCTTCGCGTTTGAACGCGAAGGTACCGGCCGTGTAGGGGTAACTGCCCGGCACGTTGTCCAGCATCAGCCATTTGAGGATTTCCCCATGGTCTTCGTACTGCGGCAGGGCCACCTTGCGGATGGTGGTGCCCGACAGGCTTTTGGTGGTGAGCGCGGTGCGGATTTCCCGGTCGCGGATCTTCACCACGTATTCATCGCCGGCGTAGGCTTTTTGCATGTCGGGCCACTGGGCCAGCAGGCGCCGCTCGGCCGCGCCCAGATGGGCCTCGCGCTGCTGCGCAAGCGCGTCCAGTGCCTTGACCGCATTCTCCTTGTTCGGGGCGTCCAGCTTGAGCATGCGCATGGACTCGCGCAACTGCTGTGCCTCGCGTGCGAGCCGGGCTTGGGCACGGGCGCGCTGCTTGTAACCGCGCACGGTGTCACTGATCTCGGCCAGGTAGCGGGTGCGTGCAGCCGGCACCACGGGAGTCTGGTTGGTGCTGTGGCGCACGTTTACTGCGGGCAGGCTGCCAGTGCCAAGCGCCAGTCCAAGCGCTTGCAGCCGGGGCTTGAGCGCCTGGTACAGGGCCGTCACGCCGTCGTCATTGAAGCGCGCGGCCATGGTGCCGAAAACAGGCATCTCTTCGGGGCGCTTGCCCCAGGCCTCCTTGTTGCGCTGCACCTGCTTGGCCACGTCCCGCAAGGCATCAGCCGCGCCCTTGCGGTCAAATTTGTTGATCGCCACAAATTCAGCGAAGTCCAGCATGTCGATTTTTTCGAGCTGGCTGGCGGCGCCGAATTCGGGCGTCATGACGTACATGGGCACATCCACATGCGGCACGATGGCCGCATCGCCCTGACCGATGCCCGATGTTTCCACGACCACCAGATCAAAGCCTGCGACCTTGCAGGCCGCCACGACGTCCGGCAGGGCCGCCGAGATCTCGCTGCCGAAGTCGCGGGTCGCCAGTGATCTCATGAAGACCCGGGCACCCTGGCTCCATGGACTGATGGCGTTCATGCGGATGCGGTCGCCCAGCAGGGCGCCACCGCTCTTGCG
>CAZUJD010000310.1:1488-3720 GCA_964620025.1 uncultured Ramlibacter sp.
ACACGCAAAGTGTCGCCCTGGTCCAGCCGCAGGCGACGGATGAGTTCGTCGGTCAGCGATGACTTGCCTGCGCCACCGGTGCCGGTGATGCCGAGCACGGGGACGTTGCGTTGCGCGGCGGCCTGCTGGATGGATGCGACCAGGGCTGCGTCTGCCTTGCCGTTTTCCAGCGCGGTGATCAACTGCGCCAGCGCGCGCCAGTTCATTTCGCCATGGCCCTGGATGGCGGCTGGCGCGGTGGGTGCATACGACGTCAGGTCCTTGTCGCAGCGCATCACCATCTCGCCGATCATGCCCTGCAACCCCATGCGCTGGCCATCTTCGGGGCTGTAGATGCGCGTGACACCATAGGCCTGCAGCTCGCGGATTTCGGGCGGAACGATCACACCACCGCCGCCACCAAATACCTGGATGTGCGCGCCGCCGCGCTGTTTGAGCAGGTCCACCATGTACTTGAAGTACTCCACGTGGCCGCCCTGGTAGCTGCTGATGGCGATGCCCTGTGCATCTTCCTGCAAAGCAGCCGTGACCACTTCGTCGACGCTGCGGTTGTGACCAAGGTGGATCACCTCCGCGCCCATGCCCTGCAGGATGCGCCGCATGATGTTGATGGCCGCGTCGTGACCGTCAAACAGGCTGGCCGCCGTGACAAAGCGCACCTTGTGGGTGGGGCGGTAGTTGGCCAGTGCCTTGAATTCTGCGGACAGGTCGGTCATGTCGGTGTCTCCGGGCAGGTGCGGTTTATATTGACGTTTACGTAAACGTCAATGTTAACGCCTTCGCGGTCAAATAAAAAGGGGCGCCCATGCGCCCCCTTCCTTGCCAGAGCCTGCGTGGATCAGCGGCTGTACAGCAGCTGGGGCAACCACAGGCCGATGGCCGGGAACTGGTACAGCAGGATGATGGCGATGACCTGTATGCCCATGAATGGCAGCATGCCCAGAAAGATCTGGTTCAGGCTCACATGCGGCGGGCTCACGCCTTTCAGGTAGAACGCCGCCATGGCCACGGGTGGACTGAGGAAGGCGGTTTGCAGGTTCAGCGCCACCAGCAGGCCGAAGAACAGCGGGTCCACCCCAAAGTTGTCCAGCAGCGGGATGAAGATCGGCATGAAGATCACGATGATCTCTGTCCACTCCAGCGGCCAGCCCAGCACAAAGATGATGACCTGCGACAGCACCAGGAACTGTGTCTTGGTCAGGTTCATCGACAGCACCCAGCGCTCCACCAGTTCCTGTCCGCCCAGCAGGGCGAATGCCGCAGAGAAGATGGCTGACCCGACGAAAAGCCAGCACACCATGGCTGATGTCTTGGCCGTGAGGAAAACGCTCTCCTTCACCACCGCGAGGGTGAGTTGCCGGTAGGCCACGGCCAGGATGAAGCCACCCAGCGCGCCCACAGCCGCCGCCTCGGTCGGTGTGGCCAGGCCCATCACGATGGAACCCAGCACCGCCAGGATGAGGATCAGCAGCGGGAAGAAGCTGGTCAGCAGCATCTTGAACACTTCCAGCCGCGTGAAGCTGAGCAGTCCATAAAACAGGGCCAGAGCGGCCGCACCGGCGGTCACGCCGATCCAGTAACCCCTGGGTGCGGGCACGCTTTGAGCCGCTTCCTGGCCGCCAGCCGCCACGGGGGCTGCGCCCGGCGGCTCCTTGACGCCATCACTCCCCGGAGGTTCCTTGACGCCGTCACTGCCGGGTGGCTCCTTCACCGCTTCGGCCCCAGGCGGTTCCTTGACGCCATCACTTCCCGGCGGCTCCTTGACGCCGTCGGCGGAGGGTGGCTCGGAAAGGCCGCCTTCCTGCGGTTTGCTGGTGGCTACCGCAGCGTCGCCAATGCGGGTCATGGTGGACACTTCTTCGACCGTCACCGTGGTGACGCTGCGATAGCTCCACAACGCCACCAGTGCGAAAAGCAAGGCAGGCAGCAGCACAATGAACAACTGGCGCAGGATGTAGCCGGTAGGCACACCCTGGTTGCGGCTGCCCTTGAGGGCTTTCAGCAGGCCGGGCAGGGCGCGTGTGGCATGCGACGGCGCGATTTTTTCCGTCAGGGGTGGCAGGGGCACGTACCGGTCGGCCATGGACAGCGGTGGCGCCATGGACGGCTTGAGCCTGGCCACGATGATGACGTACCGGATGTACAGCCCGGCCAGCATCAACCCGGGAAAGAAAGCGCCGGCATACAACTGCACCACCGAGACACCGGCCGTAGCGCCGTAGACGATCAGCA
>CAZUJD010000311.1:0-3717 GCA_964620025.1 uncultured Ramlibacter sp.
AAGCACTGTCTGAAAAACGAACATTGCCTGAAAATCAGACATTTTGATGTGTCTGATTTTCAGGCAATGTTGATTGGGTCATCTGAAAAAGACAAACAAATCAAAGGCTTACAAACTGGCACGCACTGTGCAATAGTGGTGCGACCGTTTTGCGTTCCCACTACAACAGGAGACTTCCATGCATCGTCGCACTTGGGTAGCCATGGCCGCACTGGCTGCCACCACCTTTGCAGCCCCCCTCGTCCAGGCCCAGTCCAAGGACATCAAGATTGCCGTCATTGCCAGCAAGACGGGTCCGCTGGAAGCTTATGCCAAGCAGACCATTGTGGGCTTCAACATGGGCCTGAACTACGCCACCGGCGGCACCATGACCGTCAACGGCAAGAAGCTGGTTGTGATCGAAAAAGACGACCAGGGCAAGCCCGATGTGGGCAAGGCCGCGCTGGCCGCCGCCTACGCCGATGACAAGGCAGACATCGCCGTGGGCCCCACCGCCTCGCCGGTTGCGCTGGCCATGCTGCCCGTGGCCGAGGAATACAAGAAGATCCTGCTGGTTGAGCCGGCTGTGGCCGACAACATCACCGGCGACAAGTGGAACAAGTACATCTTCCGCACCGGCCGCAATTCGTCGCAGGACGCTGCCGCCAACGCCGCCGCGCTGGACCAGCCGGGCAACGTGGTGGCCGTGCTCGCCAACGACAACGCCTTTGGCCGCGATGGTGTCAAGGCTGCCAAGGAATTCACCAAGAAGGCCAAGATCGTTCACGAGGAATACCTGCCCGTGGGCACGACCGACTTCACCGCCGGCCTGCAGCGCATCATCGACAAGCTCAAGGACCAGCCGGGCAACAAGTACCTGTCGGTGGGTTGGTCGGGCAGCCCCACGCCGTTCCCCAAGATCGCTGACCTGGACCTGGAAAAGCGTTACGGCATCAAGCTGGCTACGGGCGGCAACATCCTGCCGGCCATGGTGGCCTACAAGAACTTCCCCGGCATGGAAGGTGCGCTGTACTACTACTTCGGCATCCCCAAGAACCCGGTGAACGAGGCCATGGTGGCCGCACACTACAAGGAGTTCAAGCAGCCGCCTGACTTCTTCACGGCGGGCGGCTTCTCGGCGGCCATGGCCATCGTCACGGCGCTGAAAAAGACCAACGGTGACACCAACACCGACAAGCTCATCACCACCATGGAAGGCATGAGCTTTGACACCCCCAAGGGCAAGATGACTTTCCGCAAGGAAGACCATCAGGCCATGCAGAGCATGTTCCATTTCCGCATCAAGGCTGACCCGGCATTTGCCTGGGGCGTGCCCGAGCTGGTTCGCGAGATCAAGCCCGAGGAAATGAACATCCCGATCCGCAACAAGCGCTGACCGGTTGGGAGCAGCCCCGGCGCAACCAGCGCCTGGGTGTGCTCCGCGGGGCGGCCGCCCCTCTTTTTGTACCCGTTCAATGAGGAACCCCCGGCTACACGGGGGCAGGTGATGTTTTTGTCAAAAACTCTCCAGGAGACAACTCAATGACGTTCAAATTGGTTCGCACGCTTGCCGCTGTGGCGGCGCTTTCGTCGGCAACGGCGATGGCCGCCATCAACCTGCCCGCCTACAACGTGGACACCAGCCAGACTACCGTGTCCGGCCTGTCCTCAGGCGGGTTCATGGCCAACCAGCTGGGCATTGCCTATTCGTCGGTGTTCAAGGGCGTGGGCGTTTTCGCGGCGGGACCGTACATGTGCGCGGGGCTCAACAACTACACAGCCTGCATGTACAACGCCAGCATCAGCAGCACACAGCTGACCAGCATGCAAAACAGCCTGAACAGCTACAGCACCAGCGGCGCGATCGACAACAAGTCGAACATCGCCGGTCAGAAGGTGTACCTGTTCATCGGCACCAGCGACACCACCGTGGGCCAGAACCCGGTGACGGCGCTGAAGACGCAGTACACGAACAACGGCGTGACGGCGGCCAACATGGAGCATGTGGTGCGCAGCGGCGCATCGCACACCTTCCCGACGGACTTTGACAGCACCGGCAACAACGGCTGCGGCAGTGCCGCGTCGCCCTACATCAGCAACTGCAGCTACGACGGTGCCAAGGCCGTGCTGCAGAAGTTCTACGGCACGCTGAACCCGCGCAACAACGCGCCAGCCGCCGGCAACTACATCGAGTTCAACCAGACCGAGTTCGTCAGCAACCCCGGCATGGCCGCCACGGGCTGGGCCTACGTGCCTGCCAACTGCGCATCCGGCAGCCAGTGCAAGGTGCATGTGGCGCTGCACGGCTGCCAGCAAAGCACCGACAAGATCGGCGACAAGTTCGTCAAGAACACCGGCTACAGCCGCTGGGCCGACACCAACAGCATCATCGTGCTGTTCCCCCAGACCAGGATTGACAACACCAGCCGCAGCACCTCGGCCAGCGGCTCGCTGGCCAACCCGAACGCCTGCTGGGACTGGATCGGCTGGTACGGCAGCAACTTTGCCCAGAAGGCCGGCACCCAGATGGCCGCGATCAAGGCCATGGTGGACCGCGTCTCGTCGGGCAGCGGTTCGGGCGGTGGTGGCGGCGGCACCACCACACTGGCTGCGCCCACCGGCGTGGCCACGTCCAATGCCACCACGACCACGATGAGGGTCAGCTGGAACGCCGTCAGCGGCGCCGCCAGCTACAACGTGTACCGCAACAGCAACAAGACCAATGCACTGCCGGTCACGACCACCACGTTCACCGACACCGGCCTGGCAGCCGCTACCCAGTACAGCTGGACCGTGCGCGCTGCTGATGCCAACGGTGTTGAGGGCGCGGTGTCAACGGCGGCCACCGGTACCACGACGGGCAGCGCGCCGCCACCGGCCACCTGCTACACGGCCAGCAACTATGCGCATACGACGGCCGGCCGCGCCACGCAGTCGGGTGGCTACACCTATGCCAATGGCTCCAACCAGAACATGGGTCTGTGGAACACCTTCACCACCACCACGCTCAAGATGACGGGCACCAATTACTACGTGATTGGCACTTGTCCCTGATGCAACCCTGAGCAACCGAGAGCACGCAAAGGAGATCATGAGTCTGCTAGCCACCCAGGACTTGACCATCCGCTTTGGCGGCCATGTGGCGGTCAATAACGTGACCTGCGCTTTCCAGCCAGGCACGTTGACCGCCATCGTGGGCCCCAATGGCGCGGGCAAGACCACCTACTTCAACCTGATCTCCGGCCAGCTCAAGGCCACCAGTGGCACGGTGTCGCTGGATGGCCGTGACCTGTCGGGCCTGACCCCGTCGGCGCGCACGCGTGCCGGGTTGGGCCGGGCCTTCCAGCTGACCAACCTGTTTCCCAACCTCACGGTGCTGGAAAACGTGCGCCTGGCCGTGCAGGCTACGCAAGAGGGCAAGCACCGCCACGGGCTGAACCTGTGGAGCATCTGGAGCGACCACACCGCGCTGACAAAACGTGCACTGGAAATCCTGGACGCCGTATCCATGGCCGACCGGCAGCAGGCCACCGTGGCCAGCCTGCCGCATGGCGATCAGCGCAAGCTGGAAGTGGCGCTGCTGATGGCGCTGGAATCCAGCGTTTTCATGTTTGACGAACCCACGGCCGGCATGAACGCCGCCGAGGCGCCGGTGATCCTGAACCTGATCCGCAAACTGAAAAACGACAAGACCAAAACCATCCTGCTGGTGGAGCACAAGATGGACGTGGTGCGCGA
>CAZUJD010000312.1:0-3714 GCA_964620025.1 uncultured Ramlibacter sp.
AGTACGGCTTTCGCGTCAAAGCGGCGGGCCGCCTGCTGAACCCGGCCGCGGTGTTCTGCGCCGACCGCAGTGCTTATTACAACCACTTGGGTGATGCCGACGCCGGCACAGACGATGCGCTGGAACGCTGGTGCGTGTATGTGCTGACCGGCGTGCGCGACGAGCTGACCAAGGTGGACCGCCTGGCCGACTACGAACAACTGAAAGCCCGGGTGCTGCTGCCCGCCGTGCACCACGCGCGAGAGCGCCAGCAGATCACCGCGCTGGAGCAGGCGGTACTGGTCACTACCATCAAGGCTGGCACGGTCAAGGCCGGCGACCTGGAGGCCGCCATGCCTACCCTCAATGCCAATCAGCGCACCTACCAGATCCGCAAGCTGGTGGACGTCGGAATGTTGCAACCCACCAAGCCCGGCGCGCGACAGTACAGCATCGGCTTCAGCCACAACATGCTGCTGCGCGGCGTGGTGCGCGCACTGACAGACGAGGGCTTCATTTCGCCCGCACTGGTGGCGCCGCCCTCCCAGCAAGGCTGATTGGAACCTTTACCCCTCGAACTGCGGATGCAGCTGCCGAAGCCGGTTCATGGCCATGGCGGCGGCGGCCGTGCGCGTTTCCACCCCCAGCTTGGCAAACACGCGTTCCAGGTGCTTCTTGACCGTGGCGGGGCTGGAGCCCACGATGTCGGCGATGTCGCGGTTAATCTTGCCCTTGACCACCCAGTACAGAACCTCGGCCTCCTTGGCCGTGAGCTTGAAAGCCAGGCTCATCGACTCGATGATGGCCGCGTCGGACACCTCGCGCATCACGATCAGCCAGTCGTCGTCACCCGTCTGCTGGTGCAGGCGGAACGTCAGGCGGCGAGCGCCCGCCTCCACCATCAGGCGCGGCGGCTCGATCTGCGCCTCGGCTTCTTTCAGGTGCCGGCGCAGCCAGTCCACCACCGGCTGGGGCGCCAGCTGGCCCGAGGGCATGGCAGCGCCGTAATACTGTGCGAGCAGGTCGCGCGCCAGCGCGGTCTGCCACATCAGGCGGCCGTCACTGGCGCGCACCGTGATGCTGGCGTAGCCAAAAGCGTCCAGCGCGTTGCGCGCCTGGCGACGCTCCCGGGCTCCCTGCATGTGCACATTCATGCGGGCCAGTACTTCCTTGGGCTTGATCGGCTTGGTCACATAGTCCACACCACCCGCCTCCAGCGCCGCCACCAGGTATTCGGTCTCGGTCAGCCCGGTCATGAAGATGATGGGAATATGCGCCGTCTGGGGCGCGGCCTTCAGGCGCTTGGCCACCTCAAAGCCGTCCATGCCCGGCATCATGGCGTCCAGCAGCACGATGTCAGGCACAGCCTGGGCCGCGCGCGCCAGTGCCGCCTCGCCGCCGGTGGCCACCAGCACGGTGTAGCCCGATTCGTCCAGCGCGTCATGCAGTACCGACAGGTTGTCGGGCACATCATCCACGATCAGCACGACCTCGCTGTTGGCGCGGTCCAGCGTGCGGTCCAGGGTACGGTCAAGCGGGGCGATCTGGTTCATGGCTGCTGCGCATTGTGCGCGCCCGCCGCGCCCAGCTGGTCAGCCAGCTGCTGGCTCATCGCTTCAAACCTGAATTGACGCGCGCTGTCGCGCCACTGGGCGATCAGCGGCGCGCAGGCCGGTTCAGCCGCCTCGATCTGGTCCAGCTGGTTCATGATGCCGCGGTAGTAGCCCAGTTGCACCACTTCCAGCAGGGCAGCCAGGCGCTGCGGCCGCGGCCACACCAGCGCGGGCGACACCACCGGTTCGGGCACCGGTTGGGGCTGGGCCTGCTCCAGCCACTGCAGGCCCAGCTGGCGCTCCAGCCAGTCCAGCAACTCGCTGTGGCGCACGGGTTTCAGCACAAAATCTTCCGCGCGGATGCCCACGTCATTGTCCAGACCCTTGTCGAACGCGTTGGCGGACACGATGGCCACACGGGCGTGCCCCCCCTCGATCGCGCGCAGGCGCCGTATCGTCTCCCAGCCATCAATGCCGGGCATGGCCAGGTCCATCAGGATGGCGTCGGGCCGCAGGCCGGCTGCGAGCAGGTCCAGGCAGTCGTGGCCGCTGGCGGCGGTGCGCAGCTCAAAGCCCAGTGGCTCGAGCAGGTGCACCAGCAGTTCGCGATCGGCTTCTTCGTTGTCCACCACCAGCACCCGGCGACGCGCACCGGCATAGGCGCGGCGCACGCGCGTGGGCGCCAGCACCGGCCGGGCCGCCACGCCGCGGTGCACCTCGGGCAGGAACAGCTTGACGGTGAACACCGACCCCTGGCCCGGCGTGCTGGTGGCGCTGAGCTGGCCGCCCATCAGGTCGGTGAGCATCTTGGCAATGGTCAGGCCCAGGCCCGCGCCGGGCGTCGCCTGGGCCGACGCCGTGCCACGCGCAAAAGGCTCGAAGATGCGTTCGATCTCCTGCGCCGTCAGCCCCGGGCCGGTGTCTTCGATCTCGATCGTCGCCATCTCGCGCGCGTAGCGCACGCGCAGGGCCACCCGCCCCTGCGAAGTGAACTTGATGGCATTGCCCAGCAGGTTGATCAGGATCTGGCGCACGCGCTTTTCGTCGGCGCGGACCACCTCGGGCAGGTTGCCTTCGACATCAAAGCGGAAAGCCAGCCCCTTGGCGGCGGCCTGCGGCTCGAACATGCCGGCCATCTCGTGCACGCAGTCGGCAAAGGCCATGGGCTTGACGGTCAGCGTGAGCTTGCCGGCCTCGATGCGGGCAATGTCCAGCGTACCCTCGATCAGGCTGAGCAGGTGCTCGCCGCCGCGCTTGATGACGTTGACCGCCTGCTTGCGGTGGGCCGGCACGCCGGCATCCTCGCCCATGAGCTGCGCATAGCCCAGGATGCTGTTGAGCGGCGTGCGCAGCTCGTGGCTGATGGCGCTGATGTAGCGGCTCTTGGCCTGATTCGCCTGTTCGGCCGCGTGGCGGGCCTGCTCGGCCTGCAGCTTGGCCTGCTGCAGCGCCTCGTCGGTCTGCTTGTGCGATTCGATCTCCAGCATCAGCAGGTGGGTCTGGCGGTTGGACTCCTCCTGCGCGACCTGGCGGCTCTTGTGCGCCAGCACCAGCCACCAGGCCACGATGCCGGCTATCACCAGCAGCGCCATGTATGCCTTCAGGAAGCCCGAACGCAGCGTGCCGTCGGTGACGTCGCCCAGGGCTGGCCCCATGGCCTGGCCCACCGCCTGCAGTTCCTGGTGGTACAGCAGGCCGAACACCGTGGCCAGCAGCGGCACGATGATGAGCATGAGCAGGATGAAATGGCCCAGCCCCGTATCCAGGTAGGGCCAGATGCGCCGCGGCAGCACCCAGCGCAGCGCACCGGACCATTGCGCCGACAGGCTGCCGTGCGGCTTGCACAGATCGCCGCAGCGCGCGTCCAGCGTGCAGCACAGCGAGCAGATCGGCCCCTGGTAGGCGGGGCAGTGGGCCATGTCCGGACCCTCATAGTCGCGCTCGCAGATCACGCATTTTTTCAACGCGCTGGCAAGGTACGCGCCCTCGGGCCCGGCGTCGGCCGCGGCATCTGCCTCTGGCCCGCGCGCGATGTAATAGCGCCCGTGTGTGGCCCAGGCGATCAGCGGCGCCGTGAAGAACGCTGTGGCCATGGCAATCACGGCAGAAAACGCCTGCGCCGTCGGACCGAACAGTCCCAGGTGCGCCGTGATGGACAGCGCCGACGCCAGCGCCATCGCCC
>CAZUJD010000313.1:0-3713 GCA_964620025.1 uncultured Ramlibacter sp.
GCTGCAGCGCGTGGTAGCCGAAGATGTCGGCCACCGCTTCGTCAAAGCGGGCACGCTCCCATTCGAGCAGATACCTGCCCGGCGGCGTTTCAAACCATTGACGCAAACCTATAATTTCCGCACTCATGACCTTGATCCCGCTGCCCGCCTTCACTGACAACTACATCTGGATGTTGCACGATGGCAGCCAGGCCGTGGTGGTGGACCCCGGTGACGCGCAGCCGGTGTTTGACGCCCTGCGCGCGCACAACCTGCGGCTGTCAGCGATTCTAGTCACGCATCACCATCCCGACCATGTGGGCGGAGTGGACGCCCTGCGCGAGGCCACCGGCGCCGTCGTCTACGGTCCCGCACGCGAACGCATTCCCGAACCCCTGGTGCGGCTGAACGGCGGCGATGCCTGCCAGGTACTGGGGCTGCACTTTGACGTGATCGATGTGCCCGGCCACACGGCGGGCCATATCGCCTATTACTGCAGCGCCCATGAAGGCGCGCCACTGCTGTTTTGCGGCGACACGCTGTTTTCGGGCGGCTGCGGTCGTCTGTTTGAAGGCACGCCGGCGCAGATGCTGGCCTCGCTGGACGCCCTGGCTGCACTGCCGGACGACACACGCGTGTGCTGCACACACGAATACACCTTGAGCAACCTGCGTTTTGCGCGGGCCGTGGAACCTGCCAATGCAGCGCTGGCCGACTACGAGATCCACTGCAGGGCGTTGCGCGCCGCCGGGCAACCCACGCTGCCGTCCACCCTGGCGCTGGAACGCCGGATCAACCCCTTCTTGCGCTCGCGCGAAGACACCGTCATCCGAGCCGCGCAGGCCTTTGACGCCAACGCAAACACCAGCGGAGAAACCGGCGTTTTTGCCGCCATCCGCCAATGGAAGAACGAATTCAAATGAAGCTGCTCACCACCGCCGCGCTGGCCGGCCTTGTCTGGCTGACCGGCTGCGCCACCCAGGGCGTCGCCCCGGGCCCGGCCGCACCGGCTGCCCCCGCCCCGGCGCCCGCCGCCGTGGCGGCACCTGCATTGACGCCCCCCCACGTCGCCATGATCCCGCGGGGCCCGTTGCAGCCCATCACTGCAGCCGAGGCCGCGTCACGCGGCGTGGCCCAGGCGGCCCCGCCGCCCGACCTGTGGGAACGCATCCGGCGCGGTTTTGCCATGCCCAACCTGGACACCGACCTGGTGCGCCAGCAGGAACAGTGGTACGCCAGCCGGCCCGAATACATCCAGCGCATGACCGAGCGCTCGCGCAAGTACCTGTTCCACATCGTCGAGGAACTGGAGCGGCGCAACATGCCCAGCGAACTGGCCCTGTTGCCCTTCATCGAAAGCGCGTTCAACCCGCAGGCCGTGTCCAGTGCACGGGCCGCCGGCATGTGGCAGTTCATGCCGGCCACAGGCACCTACTTTGAACTCAAGCAGAACGTGTTCCGCGACGACCGGCGCGATGTGCTGGCGTCCACCCGCGCAGCGTTGGACTACCTGCAGAAGCTGCACGGCATGTTTGGCGACTGGCACCTGGCGCTGGCCGCCTACAACTGGGGCGAAGGCAGCGTGGGCCGGGCCATTGCAGCCAACCAGCGGCGCGGCCTGGGCACGGCCTACACCGACCTGAACATGCCCAATGAAACGCGCAACTACGTGCCCAAGCTGCAGGCCGTGAAAAACATCGTGGCCGGCCCCGACGCCTTCCGCACCGAATTGCCCCTCATTGAAAACCACCCGTACTTCCAGACCGTGGACGTCACGCGAGACATCGACGTCGAGCTGGCCGCCCGGCTGGCCGACGTCAAGCTCGAGGATTTCAAGGCGCTGAACCCGTCCGCCAACCGCCCGGTGATCCTGGCCGCCGGCACGCCCCAGATCCTGCTGCCCTGGGACAACGCCACGGTGTTCAAGCGCAACTTCGAGGCCTACACCCAGGGGCAGTACGCCAGCTGGACGGCCTGGACGGCCCCCTCGACCATGAGCGCCGCCGAAGCCGCGCGCCGCGTGGGCATGAACGAAGCCGACTTCCGAGCGGTCAACAACATTCCGCCGCGCATGCTGATCCGCGCCGGCTCGGTGGTGCTGGCGCCGCGCACGGCCAAGACCGAAAACGACGTGGCCTCCCACGTGGCCGACAACGGCCAGCTCAGCCTGGCACCCGAGGTGGTCACGCGCCGTACCGTGCTGAAAGCCCGCAAGGGCGACAGCGTGGCCAGCATTGCCAGGCGCTACCGCCTGAGCCCGGCGCAGGTGGCCGACTGGAACGATGTGGGCGCCTCGGCGGCCTTCAGACTGGGCCAGCAGATCGTGGTGTACCTGCCGGTGCGCGCCGCGGCGCCGCGACCCGCCGCGCGCCAGCATTCGGGCCGGCCAGCCATCAAGGCCGTGCCGCGCAAGGCCGCAAAACCGGCACGGCCGGTGCGGCGCTGACCGGCTAGAGCTTTTCGGTTTCGCCCTGGCGCGGCTGCCACTTCATGAGGCGCCGCTCAATGCGGCCCACCAGGCCGTCCAGCACCAGCGCAAACGCGGTGAGCACGGCGATGCCGGCAAACACGGTGTTCACGTCAAACGTACCCTCAGCCTGCAGAATGAGGTAGCCCACGCCACGCGCCGAGCCCAGATATTCCCCCACCACTGCCCCCACAAAGGCCAGCCCGACCGAGGTGTGCAGGCTGGAGAACACCCAGCTGGTGGCGCTGGGCAGGTACACCGTGCGCAACAGCTGCTTCTGGCTGGCGCCCAGCATGCGGGCATTGGCCAGCACCACGGGGCTGACTTCCTTGACGCCCTGGTACACGTTGAAGAACACGATGAAAAACACCAGCGTCACGGCCAGGGCCACCTTGCTCCAGATCCCCAGGCCGAACCACATGGCAAAGATGGGCGCCAGGATCACGCGCGGCATGGAGTTGGCCGCCTTGATGTAGGGGTCCAGGATGGCACTGGCCGTGGGCGCCAGCGCCAGCCACAGGCCAAACACCAGGCCCAGCGCCGTGCCGATGGCAAAGGCCAGCAGGGTCTCCAGCAGCGTCACGCCCAGGTGCAGGTAAATGTCGGCCCGGCCCGGCAGGCCGACGGGGAACAGCGCGCTTTCGCGCAGGCCGAAGGGCATGAACCACGACCAGATGCGGCCCAACACCTTGATGGGCTCACCCAGAAAGAACGCGTACTGCGGGTTGCGCGACACCAGCTGCCAGGCCAGCAGGAAAACGAAGAGCACACCCAGCTGCCACCAGCGCAGGTTTTTGTCGGTGGGTTTCAAGGCCGCCCACATGGTCAGGCAGCCTTCTTGAGTTGCTGGGCGTAGCCCTTCAAGACTTCTTCCCGCATGACGGCCCAGATCTGCGTGTGCAGCTCCACAAAGCGCGGGTGGGCCCGCACCTCGGACACATCGCGCGGGCGCGGCAGGTCGATGGCAAATTCACCCAGCGGGCGCGTGGCCGGCCCGGCCGACAGCACCACCACGCGGTCGCTCATGGCGATGGCTTCGTCCAGGTCGTGGGTGATGAACAGCACGGCTTTTTTCTTCGCGGCCCACAAGTCCAGCACCTCGTTTTCCATCAGCTGGCGCGTCTGGATGTCCAGCGCGGAAAACGGCTCGTCCATGAGGATGATGTCTGGGTCCAGCGCCAGCACCTGGGCCAGCGCCGTGCGCTTGCGCATGCCGCCTGAGAGCTGGTGCGGGTAGCGGTCGCCAAACCCGCCCAGGCCCACGCGC
>CAZUJD010000314.1:0-3712 GCA_964620025.1 uncultured Ramlibacter sp.
GAAGGCACATTGCCATCCAGCTGGTTGCCGGGGATCACGCGCACGCCGTCGTGTTTCCAGGCGGGGGCATCATGATGGTGGTGGTCGTGCGGGTGCTTGTGTTCGCTCATGCGGCCAGACTACACTGCTGCGCCCCGCACGGCAAGAAGGCGGCGCTCCAACCACGAGGGATCACGATGAATCGCAAACGTCAATGGCTCAGGGCCGCCGCATGGGTGCTGGCGGTGGTGGTATTGCTGGCCGCCGCGGCGGTCTTTGCAGGCCTGCAGCTTGCACAGCAGAAGATGCAGCGCAAGGTGGATGTGAAGGTGCAGGCCGTGCCCGAGCGCAGCGATGCGCTGGCGCTGGAACGCGGCAGGTACCTGTATGCGTCGCGCGGCTGTGTGGACTGCCACGGCGCCAATGGCGCCGGACGCATGTTTGTGGACGACGGTGGCCTGCGCATTGCGGGGCCCAACATCACCACCGGGCCTGGAGGCGTGGTGGCGGCCTACCAGCCGGTGGACTGGGTGCGCTCGATCCGGCACGGCGTCAACCCGCAGGGCCGCGCCCTGATGATCATGCCCAGCGAGGACTACAACCGCTTCACCAACGACGACACGGCGGCGCTCATTGCCTACATCAGGGCCTTGCCGCCAGCAGCAGGCAAGGGCGCCGTGGTAGACCTGCCCCTGCCCGTACGGGCGCTGTACGGCTTTGGCTTGATCCAGGACGCCGCCGCCAAGATCGACCATTCATTGCCGGCGCCGCAGCCCGTGGCAGAGGGCGTGACGGCGGCCCACGGCGCCTATGTGGCCAACATGTGCATCGGCTGCCATGGGGCCAGGCTGGCCGGCGGCAAGATCCCCGGCGGGCCGCCTGACTGGCCGGCCGCAGCCAACCTGACGCCCGGCGCCGGCAGCGTGATGCCGCTGTACCCGGACGCCGAGACCATGATCCGGATGTTCCGCACCGGCAAGCGACCCGACGGCTCGGCGGTCAAGGTCATGCCGTTTGAATCGCTTCGTGAAATGAGCGAAACCGACCTGCGTGCACTGCACCTGCACCTGAAAGGCCTGGCGCCGCAGCCCAAGGGCTGACGCCAGGCGGCTCTTCAGCCGCCGTAACGCTGGCGCGCAAGCGCCGCGCCATCCGCCAGTGCCTTGAGCTTGGCCAGCGCCACTTCGCGGCTCATGGGGGCCAGGCCGCAGTTGGTGCAGGGAATCAGGCGCTCCCGGGCCACAAACTGCAGCGCAGTGCCGATGGTGTCGGCCACCTGTTCGGGCGTTTCCACCACGTCGCTGGCCACGTCGATCACGCCCACCATCACGTCCTTGCCCTCCAGCAGCTTCATCAGCTCGGGCGGAACGTGCGAGTGGTAGCACTCCAGGCTCACCTGCCCGATGCTGCTTCTGGCCAGTGCGGGGAACACATCCTCATACTGGCGCCATTCGTCGCCCAGTGTGTTCTTCCAGTCCACATTGGCCTGGATGCCGTAGCCATAGCAGATGTGCACCGCCGTCGTGCACGTCAGGCCCTGCGCGGCGCGCTCCAGCGCCTTCACGCCCCAATCGGCAGCTTCCTTCATGTAGACATTGAACGCCGGTTCGTCAAACTGGATGATGTCCACGCCGTCGGCCTGCAGCGCCAGTGCTTCCTGGTTCAAAAGCTCTGCAAAGGCAAATGCCATCTTCACGCGGTCGCCATAAAAGCGGTCGGCCACCGTGTCCACAATCGTCATGGGGCCGGGCAGCGTGAACTTGAGCTTTTTCTTCGTGTGGGCACGGGCCAGCTGCGCCTCGAAGGCATGCACGCGCCCCTTGAGCGTCAGGGGCGCCACCACCTGCGGCACCATGGCGTCATAGCGGTTGTTGCGGATGCCCATCTTGACCTTGTTGGCGAAGTCGATGCCATCCACCTGCTCCAGGAATCCATGCACAAAATGCTGGCGCGCCTGCTCGCCGTCGCCCACCACGTCCAGCCCTGCGTCCTCCTGGGCCTTGATCCACAACAGGGTGGCGTCGGCCTTGGCCTGGCGCAGTTCTTCTCCCTGGGCCTTCCATTGGGGCCAGAGCTTCTGTGTTTCTGCCAGCCAGGCTGGCTTGGGCAGGCTGCCGGCAATAGCGGTCTCAAACATGGCTTTTTCCTTTGATCAGATCGGTGGCCGCAACCCTACCATGCGGCCATGCTTTCCGAACACGCTGACAAGGGCCGGATCATGATCGTGGACGACGACACGGTGGCCACCGCCATCCTGCAGGCACAGCTGTCACCCCACTTTGACCTGGTCAGCACCAACGAGCCGGGCCAGGCACTGGCGCTGGCCCGCGACGCGCGACCCCATGTGATCCTGTGCGACATCAACATGCCCGGCATGAGCGGCGACGAGGTTGCCCATGTGCTGTCAGAAGACCCCGCGACCTGGAACATACCCGTCGTGTACCTGACTGCACTGCTGGAGCCCGGCGCCACCAATGTGCTGGATGACAGCTTTGGCGGTCACTGGGGTGTGTCCAAGTCCGCCCCGCTGGTCGAACTGCTGCGCGTCATCGCCCAGGCGCTCCAGTAGCCGGTATCGGCCTGCTGCAGCGCAGCATCCGCCGCATAATGCGGCCATGACGTCTGCGATCGAAGAACAGGGCGTACCAGTGCGCCCCCGCATCGTGATCATCGGCTGCGGTTTTGGCGGCCTCGAAGCCGCCCGGGCCCTGAGCGGGGCCGCGGTGGATGTGACCCTGGTGGACAAGACCAATCACCACCTGTTCCAGCCCCTGCTCTACCAGGTGGCGACCGCCGGCCTGTCGGCGCCGGCCATTGCCGCCCCCATACGTCACCTGTTTCGCCGCCAGCGCAACCTGACCACGCTGCTGGGCGAGGTGGTGCACATTGATCCTTCCGCACGTAGGGTGCATCTGCAGGGCGGCTCCGCCCTGCCCTACGACCACCTGATCGTCGCCGCCGGCGCCACCCACAGCTACTTTGGACGGGACGACTGGGCTCCCCATGCGCCGGGCCTGAAGACGCTCGACGATGCTTTCGAGATCCGCCGCCGCATTCTGCTGGCCTTTGAGGCGGCCGAAAAGGAGCCCGATGCGCAGCGTCGCGCCAACTGGCTGAACTTCGTGGTGGTCGGTGGCGGCCCCACGGGCGTGGAGATGGCCGGCACGCTGGCCGAGATTGCCCGCCACACGCTGCCTGGTGAATTCCGCCACATCGACCCGGCCAGCGCAAAGATCATCCTGCTCGAAGGCGGCCCGCGCGTGCTGCAGGCCATGCCCGAGGCCTTGAGCGAACGCGCCCGCGAACAGCTGGCCCACCTGGGCGTGGACGTGCGGCTTAACGCGCGCGTGACCGCGATTGACGCGGCCGGCCTGACGGTGCAGGCGGCCAACGAGGCCTACACCATTGCCAGCCGCTGCATCGTCTGGGCCGCGGGAGTTGCCGCGTCGCCGCTGGGGCGGCAGCTGGCGCAGGCCACTGGCGCGCAGACCGACCGCGCCGGTCGGGTGGTGGTGCAGCCCGACCTGAGCCTGCCGGGCCACCCCGAGATCAGCGTGATCGGCGACCTGGCCTCGGCCCAAAGCCATGCACCAGGGCGTGCTCCCGTCACGGTGCCTGGTGTATCACCCGGCGCCAAGCAGATGGGCCGCGCAGCAGCCGCCAACATCCTGCGCAGGCTGATGGGCCAGCCAGGCCGGTCCTTTCGTTACGCCGACTACGGCAACCTGGCCAC
>CAZUJD010000315.1:0-3708 GCA_964620025.1 uncultured Ramlibacter sp.
CTGTACCCTGTCCCTGCTGGCTGCCTGCGCTGCACTGGCCCAGCCCGCCACCATCCCCCTGTCCACACCCGTCGGGCAGCTTGCGGGCGATGCGCTGGGCTCCCAGCCGGGCATGGCCGTGGCCGCGGCCTGGCGCGACGGCAAGACGTCACTGGCCGCTGCTGCTGCCGGGCCGGGCGTGGCGCAGCCGGTAACCACCGGCCCGCAAGCCACGCTGTTTGAAATCGGCTCCATCAGCAAGGTCTTCACCGGCCTTTTGCTGGCGCAGGCGGTGGAGGCGGGTGACCTGCAACTGGACGACACGCTGGGACGGCTGCTGCAGGGCAAGGCCAGCTTCGAGCACCCGCAGGTCGCCGCCATCACCCTGCGACAGCTGGTCACGCACACCTCCTGCCTGCCGCGGCTTCCGCCCGATTTCCGCCAGCAGGGCTACACGGCGGCCAACCCCTACCGCACGTATGGGCGTGACCGCATGTGGGCCACACTGGCGGCGCTCAAGATCGCGCAGCCGGCACCCTGCGAGGCGAGCTACAGCAACTTCGGCTTTGGCATCCTGGGCGAGCTGCTGGCCGAGCGTTACGGCAAACCCTGGGCTGAGCTGGTGCGCGAGCGCGTCACCGAGCCGCTGGGCATGCGCAATACGTTGCAGGCGCTGGGCGACCAGGCGCCGCGCATGGCGCCCGCCTTTGACGGCGCGGCGCCCACGTCGTTGTGGGACATGCAGGCCTTTGCCGGTGCCGGCGCGTTGCGCTCCACGCCTGAAGACCTGCTGCTGTTCGGCCGCGCCATCCTGGCCGGCCGCCAGGGGCCACTGGGTCCGGCCGTCGAGCGTCTGCTGACGCCGCTGGCGCGCTTTGACGGCGAGGTGGGCTATGCCATCTTCATCAACGGCCCGCCGCAGCGGCGCACCTACGGCCACACGGGCGGCACCGGCGGCTATCGGTCGGTACTGACGATCGCGCCTGACACGCAAGAGGTGGTGGTGCTGGTGGCCAGCAACGCGCAGTCGGCCGTGTGGCGCATGGCCAATGACATGCTGGTGGGCCGATACCCGGTGGACAACGCCAGCTACACGCTGGCGTCCGACCGGCTGGGCGACTACACCGGCGTGTTCCGGGAAACACAGGCCAACGCATGGACCGTCGTGGCCCAGGACGGAAGGCTGCACATCCACAGCACGGGCGCGTTGTTCGTGCCGCTCACGCCGTCGGGGCCGGACAGCTTCAACTTCGGCCTGCGTGCCAAGGCCCAGTTTGTGCGTGAAAGCGGCAAGGTGGTGGCGATGCGCTGGCTGGCGCGCGGTGAGGAGCGGTCTGCCCGTCTCACTGCCGAGCCGGTACCGGGCGCCGCCTGGCTGCCGGCCGAAACCCTGCAGGCCTATGTGGGCCGGTACCGGGCGCCGCGTTTTGACATCGTGGTCACGGCGGCGACCGGTCACCTGGGGGTGCAGGTGGGCGGGCGCGACCGGTCGCTGGTTTATCCGGTGGCCGGGCAGGCCGACCGCTTTGCATGGGACGGCGTGAAAGCCGAGCTGCAGTTTGAGCGTTACCCCAATGGGGCCGTGCGCGGCCTGGTGCTGCACCAGAACGGGCCGCTGCGCGCAGAGCGGGTGGACTGAGGCCACCCGCTACCCGGGCAAGCCAGCGTCATGACAGGTGCTTGCCCACAATACCGGCCAGCTCGAACATCGTCACCTGGTCCTTGCCGAACACCGGCTTGAGTTTGGCGTCGGCGTTGATGGCACGCTTGTTGGCAGCGTCCTGCAGGCCGTTGGCCTTGATGTAGTCCCACAGCTTCTTGATGACCTCGGTGCGGGCCACGTTGCCCTCGCCGATCACGGCGGCCAGCGCGTCGCTGGGTTTCAGGCCGGCGCCGGTGGCGCGGGGTTTTTTGGGGGCGGCGGCCTTTTTGATGGCGGGAGCCTTTTTGGCTGCCGGGGCTTTCTTTGCAGCAGCCTTCTTGGCTGCGGGTTCCTTCGCCGGCACGGCAGCCCTGCCTGCCGGCGGCTTGCGCGGCGGGAACTTGGACGGTGCGAATTCAAAGTTGACCTTGCCGGCTTCAGCGTCCCAGGCCAGGAAGGCCTTGAACGCACGGCGCGTGCGCATGCTCACGAACTTGTCCAGCAGATCGGTCTTGCCGGTTTCCAGCAGCTTGGTCATCTGGTCGCGCATGACCGGCTGCTGCAGGATCACCTGACCGGTTTTGAAGTCGCAGCTGGGCGTGGGTTGCGTCGAGGTGGGAACGGATTTTTCGCACACGTAGTTCTTGCCGTGCTCAAAGACGTTTGCGCCGCATTTGGGACATGCGCCCAGCGGCTGCTGGGCGCTGAAGTCCACGATTTCGCCCGTCTCGGCAGCGTTCTTGTCGTCGCCGAAGTCGAATTCGAGCTTCCAGTTCTTGTCTTCGTCGCTGTACTTCAGCACCATTTCGGCGGTGAAGGGCCAGCCCGCCTTGGAGCGGAAGCCGTCCAGCGGCCCGATCTTCTTGGCCGCCAGGAACTGCTCTACTTCGGCCGGCTCGAACGTGCGGCCCGCCGGCGTCTTGCCAAACGAGAAGCCGCAGGCGTCATCGCCCGAGCCGCTCTTGCCGGTACAGGCATAGCGGCGGTAGTTTTCCCGGACCACGCCGCCACAGTTGGGGCAGGGCGTGCTGAGCGTGGCGTAGTCACCGGGGACGGTGTCGCGGTCGTATTCCTTGGCCTTCTTGACGATGTGCTTCGTCATTTCGGCAATTTCGCGCATGAACTCGTCGCGGCTCAACTTGCCGTGTTCCATCTGCGCGAGCTTGTATTCCCATTCGCCGGTCAGCTCGGGCTTGGAAAGCTCCTCCACCCCCAGGCCGCGCAGAAGCGTCATCAGCTGGAACGCCTTGGCCGTGGGGATGATTTCACGGCCATCGCGCAGCACGTACTTTTCATTGATCAGTCCTTCGATGATGGCCGCGCGCGTGGCCGGCGTGCCCAGCCCCTTTTCCTGCATGGCTTCGCGCAGTTCGTCGTCCTCCACGAACTTGCCGGCGCCTTCCATGGCGCCCAGCAGCGTGGCTTCCGAGTAGCGCGCCGGCGGGCGGGTCTTCAGGCCCTTGGGCTCGACCACTTCGGCACGCACCATCTCGCCGGGCTTGACCGGGATGAGGTTCTGGCCCTTGTCACCGTCCTTGGCATCGGCCACTTCGTCAGCGGCTTCCTTGCCATAGATGGCCAGCCAGCCGGGCTTGACCAGCACCTTGCCCTCGGTCTTGAAGCTGTGGCCAACCGCCTGGCTGATGCGCGTGGTGACCATGTATTCGGCGCTGGGGAAAAACACCGCCATGAAACGGCGCACGACCAGGTCGTACAGCTTCTGCTCGGCCTCGGACAGGCCGCTGGGTGCCTGTGTGGTGGGGATGATGGCAAAGTGGTCGCTGACCTTGGCATTGTCAAAGATGCGCTTGGACGGCTTGACGTAGTTGCCCTGCAGGGCCTGCCGGGCAAAGGGCGCCAGGTGCTTCATGCCGCTGTCGGCCAGCATGCCGAAGGTGTCCTTCACGACCGGCAGGTAGTCCTCGGGCAGAGCCCGTGAATCGGTACGCGGATAGGTCAGCGCCTTGTGGCGCTCATAGAGGCTTTGGGCCAGCGCCAGCGTGGTCTTCGCCGAAAAGCCGAACTTGCCGTTGGCCTCGCGCTGCAGGCTGGTCAGGTCAAACAGGGCTGGCGACGCCTGGGAGGTG
>CAZUJD010000316.1:0-3705 GCA_964620025.1 uncultured Ramlibacter sp.
CTGGCCGCCAGCGTGCCCTTCCCCAGCCGCCTGGGCACGCCGGATGACTACGCCAAGCTGGCCAAACACATCATTGAAAACGACATGCTCAACGGCGAAGTGATCCGCCTGGACGGCGCGATCCGCCTGGCGCCGCGCTGACCGGCCGGCCTGCGCGGGCGCAGGCCATTCGCAATCGGCATCACACAAGCGCCGCGGTTCCCGCGAGAATCTCCGGACAAACACAACCGGAGATTCCATGAGAACCGCCCTTACCTGCCTGGCTGCTGCGCTGCTCTCGGCGTGCGCCAGCGCACCCTCCAGCTTCACCTATACCGTTCCGCTGCAGCCCGAGGGATCCTCGGGCTACACCGAAAAGCCGGGCTGGGCCACCACCAAATTCGCCGTGGCCGCAGCCAACCCGCTGGCTACTGACGCCGGCTACCAGATCCTGAAAGCCGGCGGTTCGGCCATTGACGCAGCCATTGCAGTGCAGATGGTGCTGACGCTGGTGGAGCCCCAGTCCAGCGGTATCGGTGGTGGGGCTTTCCTGCTGCACCATGACGGCAAGAGTGTGGAAGCGTTCGACGGCCGCGAAACCGCACCGGCGGCCGCGGATGAAAAGCTGTTCCTCAAGGCTGACGGCAAGCCAATGGCCTTCTACGAGGGCGTGGTCGGTGGCCGATCCGTCGGCACGCCGGGCACCGTGCGCATGCTGGAGATGGCGCACAAGCAGCACGGCAAGCTGCCCTGGGCCACGCTGTTCCAGCCGGCCATCACGCTGGCCGACGGTGGCTTCAAGGTCAGCGCGCGCCTGAACACGTTACTCAAGAGCGAGCAGCACCTCAAGAAAGACCCGGTCGCAGCCGCCTACTTCTACAACGCCCAGGGCGAAGCCTGGCCTGTGGGCCATACGCTGAAAAACCCCGAGCTGGCCCAGGTGCTGCGCAAGATCGCCTCGCAGGGTTCCAAAGGCCTGCTCGAAGGTGATGTGGCGCAGGCCATCGTGGACAAGGTGCAAAAGCACGCCGGCAACCCGGGCCTGCTCAGCCTGTCCGACCTGGCCGGCTACCAGCCCAGGAAGCGCGCGCCGATCTGCCATGACTACAAGGCCGGCGGCAGGGACTTGCGCATCTGCGGTTTCCCGCCCCCCAGCTCGGGCGCGATCGCAGTCGGCCAGATCCTGGGCATCCTGAACCATGCCCATGCGGGTGCCATTCCTCTGGAAAACGGCTTGCCGGGCGCCAACTGGCTGCACCTGTACACCGAGGCATCCCGGCTGGCCTTTGCCGATCGCGCGCAATACCTCGGTGACCCCGATTTCGTGCAACCCCCGGGCGGCAGCTGGATGAGCCTTCTGGACGACAAATACCTGGCCGACCGGGCCCGCCTGATCGGGCCGCAAAGCATGAAGACCGCCACCCCCGGCACGCCCGGGCCCGTGCGCACGAGCCACGCGCCCATGACCGACCAGCCCGAATACGGCACCAGCCACATCAGCATCGTGGACGCCCACGGCAATGCCGTGGCCATGACCACCACCATCGAGGATGTGTTTGGAGCCCGCCAGATGGTCAAGGGTTTCCTGCTGAACAACGAGCTGACCGACTTCAGCTTTGCCCCCGCTGATGCGCAGGGCAAGCCCATCGCCAACCGCGTGCAGGCCGGCAAGCGCCCGCGCTCGTCCATGGCCCCCACGCTGGTGTTCGACAAGGCCACCGGCCAGCTTGTCATGAGCGGTGGCAGCCCCGGCGGCGCGCTGATCATCCACTTCACGGCCAAGACACTGTACGGTGTATTCAACTGGGGCATGACGCCGCAACAGGCGATCAACCTGCCCAATTTCGCATCGCTCAACGGGCCGAGCATCCTAGAAGAAATGCGCTTCCCGGCTGCCACAGTGGAAGCACTTCGCGCGCGCGGCGCCGAAGTCCGCGAGCAGGCCATGACCAGCGGCCTGCAGGCCATCACCAAGGGCAACGCCCACGGCACACCGGTCTGGCTGGGCGGCGCCGACCCGCGGCGTGAGGGCATCGTGATGGGCGATTGAAGCCCCCCGCACTTGTCACTTCGTGTACTGCACAGCCCCCGAGGGGGCTCCAGCCGCCCTGGGGTGGCCCGGTGCCGGCTGGGCCCCAGGGTTCTGCAGTGCAGAGCAAGAGGCCATGGTTAGCCCTCATTGCACCTGCACCCGGACACTTTAGATTGGCATGGCGGCGGCTGCGGTGTGCGGCCGCTGAACCCACCACAGGAGTTCACCATGCCGGCCATCCATCAGCCCCGCCGCCACTTTGTCCAGTCCGCACTGGCCGCGTCCGCCGCTGTCGCCCTGCCGGTGCTGGCCCAGGCACCGGCCTTTCCGGCCAAACCGGTCCGCCTGATCTGCCCCTGGCCGGCCGGCGGCTCCACTGATGCGGTCATGCGGGCGCTGGCTGAAAGCGCCGGCAAGGCCCTGGGCGGGCAGGTCATCGTGGACAACAAGGCCGGCGCCAGCGGCATGCTCGGGCCCAACGAACTGGTCAACGCGGCAGCTGACGGCTACACACTGTCGCAAATGACCATCGGCGTGGCGCGGCTGCCGCACATGCAGAAGATGCAGTTCGACCCGCTCAAGGACTTCACCTACATCGCCTGCCTGACCGGCTACACCTTCGGCATCGTGGTGCGGGCCGACTCCCCCATCAGGTCCATCAAGGACCTGGTGGACTATGCCAAAGCCAACCCTGGCAAGTTCACTTTCGGCTCCACGGGCAACGGCACGACGCCGCACCTGGCGGTGGAGGAGTTCTGCATGAAGGCCGGCATCAAGCTGCAGCACATCCCTTTCAAGGGCAACGCCGACGGCATGCAGGCCCTTTTGGGCGGCCATGTCATGTCGCACAGCGATGCCACGGGCTGGGGCCCTCATGTGGACGCAGGCACCTGCAGGCTGCTGGCCACCTATGGCTCCAAGCGCACCAAACGCTGGCCCAATGTGCCCACGCTGCAGGAACTGGGCTATGAAACGCTGGCAGACTCGCCGTTCGGCATAGGCGGGCCCAAGGGCATGCCGCCTGCGATCACCCGCCGGCTGCACGATGCCTTCAAAAAGACGCTGGAAGACCCGGCCGTGCTGGCCAGCTTCGACAAATACGACCAGTCGGTGATCTACATGAATACAGAGGACTACACGAAATTCATCGCCGACACCTACGTGAAGGAAAAAGCCATCATCGAAAAACTCGGCCTGGCGATGAAGAGCTGAGCCTCAGACGTCGATCGCTGCGGCAGAACCCGCCTGCTTGCGCAGCTCGAACTTCTGGATCTTGCCCGTGCTGGTCTTGGGCAGTTCGCCAAAGACCACCGCGCGCGGCACCTTGAAGCCGGCCAGGTGCTTCTTGCAGTGCGCCACGATGGCGTCGGCCGTGGTGGTTGCGCCGGCCTTCAGTTCCACAAACGCACAGGGCGTCTCGCCCCACTTGGCGTCGGGTTTGGCCACCACGGCAGCGGCCAGCACGTCGGGGTGCCGGTACAGCACATCTTCCACCTCGATGGACGAGATGTTTTCTCCGCCGGAGATGATCACGTCCTTGCTGCGGTCCTTGATCTTGATGTAGCCGTCGGGATACTGCACGGCCAGATCGCCGGTGTGGAACCAGCCGCCTTCAAAGGCTTCATTCGTCGCGGCGGGATTCTTCAGGTAGCCCTTCATGGTGATGTTGCCGCGGAACATGATCTCGCCCATGG
>CAZUJD010000317.1:0-3684 GCA_964620025.1 uncultured Ramlibacter sp.
AGACGGTGCGGCGTGTGCGCCATGATGCGCAGCATCTCGTCCTTGGGCTCGCCCACGCTCACGCCGCCCACGGCATAGCCGGGGAAGTCCATGGCGACCAGCTGGTCCAGCGATTCCTGGCGCAGGTTCTCGAACATGCCGCCCTGCACGATGCCGAACAGCGCGTTGGGGTTCTCAAGCCGCGCAAACTCGGCCTGGCAGCGTTGCGCCCAGCGAAGGCTGAGCTCCATGGAACTGCGCGCCTCGCGCTCGGTGGTGATGTGACCTTTCACGTCATAGGGCGTGCACTCGTCGAACTGCATGACGATGTCGCTGTTCATCGTGGTCTGGATCTGCATGCTGATCTCGGGCGTGAGGAACAGCCGGTCGCCGTTGACGGGGCTGGCGAATTTCACGCCTTCCTCGCTGATCTTGCGCATCTCGCCCAGGCTCCACACCTGAAAGCCGCCGCTGTCGGTCAGGATGGGCTTGTGCCAGCTCTCAAACCTGTGCAGGCCGCCAAACTGGGCCATCACGTCCAGGCCGGGTCGCATCCACAGGTGAAAGGTATTGCCCAGGATGATCTGGGCGCCCATGTCTTGCAGGCTGCTGGGCATCACACCCTTGACGGTGCCGTAGGTGCCCACGGGCATGAAGATGGGCGTTTGCACCACGCCATGGTTCAGCGTGAGCGTGCCCCGGCGGGCGTGGCCTTCTGTCTTGTGCAGGTCGAACTTGAGCATGGCCGGGATTGTCCCAGATGGCCCTGGGCGGTCTGACCGGCCCGGATTCGTGCAATACATCACGCTTCAGGCCGGGCAGTGATGTCCCTTCAGTTTCTGCGCCTATTGACTGAATCTACCGCCAGAAGCAAAGCGTACATATAGTTACGCGAAGCAGGGTTGGCGATCAAACGGACGCGACAAGCCGTACTTCAGAACAGGACGTTGGATGGAACGCAGACAGTTATTGGCCGTCACGGCGGCGCTAGCCGCGTGGGGTACAGCCGCCACGCAACCTACCCAAGCCGCGACTGCCCGCCGGGCGTCCGCCGGCATGACTGTGGAAGCTGTGCAGATGCCCGCCTGGACGACGCGTGACGGCAAGCGCCGGCCGCTCAGCCCGGGTGACACGGTCAGCACGTCGCAGGAAGTGGAAA
This sequence comes from uncultured Ramlibacter sp., assembly GCA_964620025.1. Taxonomy (GTDB): domain Bacteria; phylum Pseudomonadota; class Gammaproteobacteria; order Burkholderiales; family Burkholderiaceae_C; genus RAM1. The sequence continues at coordinate 1,139 of CAZUJD010000317.1, forward strand.
CGGCATCCAGTGCCGCCCTGGTGTTGAGGCTGGCTGAAGGCAGCCTGGTGCGCCTGGGTGAAAAAACCCGGCTGGGGGTGCAGCGGCTGGAGGTCAACGAAGCCGACGGGCGCATGGCGGTGCGTTCCGAACTCAAGCTGTTTGACGGGTTCTTCCGTTTTGCAACGTCAGCAGTAGCCAAGGTGGCCGGCCAGCGCGAGATTGATGTCAGCCTGCGTACCGCCACCATCGGCATCCGGGGTACCGATTTCTGGAGCATGACCGATGCAGACCATGACGCAGCCTGCCTGTTTGAAGGCAAGGTGGACCTCGCCACCCGCGACCAGGGTGCGCTGACGCTGGACAAGCCCACGGCGTTCTGGGCCCGGTTCTTCAACCAGCCGGTCAAGCCGGTGGGCAATGCCACGCCGGATGAACTGGCCAAGTTCCTGAAATCCACCGAGCTGACACCCGGCAAGGGCGTGGCGGTGGTGGGCGGCCGCTGGCGGGTGGTGGCGGCGGCGGCTGCAAGCGATGCTGCGGCGCAGGCCCTGGCCACACGGCTGCGCACAGAAGGCTATCCGGCCCAGGTTCGTGCCAAGGAGATCCAGGGCAAAAAACTTCACGAAGTACGCATCAATGGCTTTGCCACCCGTGAGGACGCGGCCTCCATCCTGGAAAGGATTGCGGGGCTGGACGGTGTTCGCGGTCGTGTGGCGCTCAGCGCCTGAGACAACCCATGCGTGTACTTCACTGGCGCCAGTCGTTCGCAGTCAAGAGCTTTGCCATAGCCTTTGTGGCAACGCATATCCCGCTGATCGGCCTGATCGCGCTGCTGGTGCTGCGTCCCGGGCAACTGGCGCCTGCGGGCGTCCTGGCGGCAGCGCTGGTGGCCACCATCGTGGCCGCCGTGCTGGTGATTGTCATGCTGTGGCGGTTGTTGCGTCCGCTGCGGCAGGCCGCCGACGGCCTGCGCGATTTCATGCTGCGTGGCCAGCCGCTGCGGCTGGACGCGGCGTCAGGTGACGAGGTGGGACGCCTGGTCCGGGTACTGGTGCAGGCACTGGCCCATCTGGACCGCGCCCGTGCGCCCCTGCTGCATGCGGGGGCACTGGCACTGGAGCGCAAGGCATCCCACATGCCCACGCCCGAGGGTGCACAGATCATGGCTCTGCTGGAAGTTGACCAGTGGAAGACGCTGGACGAAAACGCCCGGCTGGACCAGATGCAGGACGTGCAATCGGCCATGAACCGCGCATTGACGGCATTGCTGAGGCATAACGAGCAGATGCTGCCCTGGGGGCGTGGCCGCTTCCTTCTGGTGCTGGACGGCGCGGGTGCCGATGCGGTGGAGCGGCTGCAACCGCTGTGTGAGGGGGCCGGCCTGCAGGCGCCGACCGGGCCGCTGACCTGCAGCGCGGCGATGGAGCCGCGCGCGCTCCATGCGGCGGCGTGGCCTGCAACGTTGCAGCGGCTGGAGCACAAATTGTTCGCGCTGCGCCTGGAGGGCCGCACGGCCCACGTGGCCTGACGGTCTTCAGCCCCGCCGGTCCAGCAGCATGGCGTCGCCATAGCTGAAGAACCTGTAGCGCTGTGCAATCGCATGGCGGTACAGCGCCATCACATGACCGTGGCCGGACAGTGCGCTGACCAGCATCATCAGCGTGCTTTTGGGCAGGTGGAAGTTGGTGACCAGCCGGTCCACCACCTTCCACTCAAAACCCGGCGTGATGAAGATGGCGGTGTCGCCAGCAGCCTGGCCTGTGGCCGCCCAGGATTCGAGCGTCCGCACGGTGGTCGTACCCACCGCTACCACGCGCCCGCCGCGCTGGCGGCAGGCGGCGATCGCCTCGACCGTGACGGGGGGCACGGCATACCGCTCACTGTGCATGCGGTGTTCGGCAATCGTTTCGGTCTTGACGGGCTGGAAGGTGCCCGCGCCGACATGCAGCGTGACGCTGGCGCGATGCACACCGCGCGCGTCCAGGTCGGCCAGCACGGCTTCATCAAAGTGCAATGCGGCCGTGGGCGCGGCCACCGCGCCGGGGTGGCGGGCAAACACCGTCTGGTAGCGCTGTACATCGTCGGCCGAATCGGAGTGCGTGATGTACGGTGGCAGCGGCACGTGGCCGTGCTGTTCCATCAGGCTGTAGGGGTCGGCGCTGAGCGCGTAGCGAAACAGCGCGCCGTTTTCATCGGGCCAGCGCCCCAATAGCGTGGCGGTGAATCCGCCCGCCATGTGCAAAGCCGTGCCCACCGGCGGTTTCTTGCTGACCTTCACATGGGCAACCACCTCGTTGCCCTGCAACACACGTTCGATCAGCAGCTCCACCTTGCCGCCAGTGGGCTTTTCACCATACAGGCGTGCCTTGACCACCTTGGTGTCGTTGAACACCAGCAGGTCACCTGGTGACAGCAGGCCTGGCAAGTCGCGGAACGTGCGGTCCACCGGTTGCGCACCGGTGCCGTCCAGCAGCCGTGAGGCGCTGCGCTCGGCGGCGGGGTGCTGGGCAATCAGCTCGGGGGGCAGGGCGAAGTCGAAATCGCCGAGGGTGAGGTTGTGCATG
>CAZUJD010000318.1:0-3661 GCA_964620025.1 uncultured Ramlibacter sp.
CTACACCGTGTCACTGACCATGGGACTGCTGAATGCCGTCGTCACGCTGGTCAGTTTTGTTGGCATCCTGTGGGGCCTGTCAGGTACCGTCGAACTGCCACTGGGTGGACAAACCTACACGGTTGCCGGCTCCATGGTTTGGGTTGCCATCGCCTATTGCGCCGCGGGCACCCTCATCACCCACTACATCGGCCGGCCGCTGGTCAACCTGAATTTCCTCCAGCAGCGCTATGAGGCCGATTTCCGCCACCACCTGGTGCGGGTTCGGGAGTACAGCGAAGCGATTGCGCTGGACCGCGGCCAGACCGTGGAGCACCGGCAGCTGGACACGCGGTTCGGCACAGTGCTGAAAAACTACCTGCAGTTGATACGCCAGCAAAAGAACCTCGTGGCATTTACGGCGTCGTTCGGCCAGGCTTCCGTGATTTTTGCCTTCATCGTGCAAGCGCCACGCTTTTTCAGTGGAGCCATCCAGCTGGGCCAGCTCATGCAGGTCAACTCAGCCTTTGGCCGCGTGCAGGATTCGCTGTCGTGGATTGTCGAGAACTACGACAGCATTGCTGCATGGCGCGCCACCACCGACCGCCTGACAAGTTTTGAAGAGGCCATGCAAGCCCAGGCACGAGCCCGCACCGATCTGCGCATTGAAGCCGCCAACGAATTGGCAGCACAGGATCTGACGATCGGGCTGCCTGACGGCACCCGGCTGCTTTGCGACGCGGCATTCCGCGCGCAGGCTGGTGAGGCAGTCTTGCTGCAGGGCCCCTCCGGTAGCGGCAAGTCGACATTGTTCCGCGCGTTCGCCGGCATCTGGCCGTTTGCCAGCGGCCAAGCCCGGGTGCCGCAGGACGCCATGTTCATTCCACAGCGCCCGTATGTGCCCAACGGGCGCCTGCGCGATGCACTGGCTTATCCGTCAGCAGCCTCCAGCTTTACCGACGATGCACTGCGCCAGGCCCTGGCCGACGCTAGGCTGCCGCAGCTGGCCGGCCGGCTGGATGACGAAGACGCCTGGGCCCAGAAGCTTTCTGGCGGCGAACAGCAGCGTCTGGCGATTGCCCGCGTGCTGCTGCGCAAACCGCGCTGGGTCTTTGCCGATGAAGCCACCAGCGCACTGGATGAAACCACCGAGCATGCCGTGTATGAAAAACTGCTGGAACACGTGAGGCAGGTGCAGGGCGCATTGGTGTCCATCGCGCACCGGCCGGCCGTAGCGGCTTTTCATGACAGGCAATGGACGCTGCAAAAGGCGCCCGACAGCTCACCCGCTCGCTACACGCTTACGCAGCAGGCGGCCTGACGGCCAGGTAGCGCTCCCACCCGCGTGCACGCAGTTCGCACGCGGGGCAGTTGCCGCAGCCATAGCCCCAGTCGTGGCGATGCTCGCGGTCCCCCAGATAGCAGGTGTGGGTGTGTTCAACAATCAGCTTGACCAGCCGCTGACCACCCAGCGACTCAGCCAGCTGCCAGGTGGCCGCCTTGTCAATCCACATCAATGGCGTGTCAATTACGAAACGCTTGTCCATGCCCAGCGACAGCGCCAGTTGCATGGCCTTCATGGTGTCGTCACGGCAATCGGGATAGCCCGAAAAATCTGTCTCGCACACACCGGTGACGATCACCTCCAGCCCGCGACGGTAAGCCAGCGCACCGGCCAGTGTCAGAAAAAGCAGGTTGCGCCCCGGCACAAAGGTGTTGGGCAGCCCGGTCTGCTCCATGCTGAAGGCCATGTCACGCGTCAATGAGGTTTCACTGACCTGGCCCAGTACGGCCAGATCCAGCAAATGGTCCTGCCCCAGCCGGGCCGCCCATTGGGGAAACTGTGCGCGCACGGCACCCAGCACCTTCAGGCGCGCCTGCAGCTCCACGCTGTGCCGCTGACGGTAGTCAAAACCGATGGTTTCCACGCGCTGGTAGCGCGACAGCGCCTGGGCCAGGCAGGTGGTGGAGTCCTGCCCACCCGAGAACAGGACAAGTGCAGTAGTGTGCATCGGCCCCATTGTGCCGCGCGCCGCTTCACGCCCGCAATGCTCTTGCTTCCCGACGGGCGATCCACAGTGTTGAGGCAAAAATCACCACGCCGCCCAGCAAGGTGGACTGGCTCGGCTTGTCGGAAAACATTGCCCAGCCCAGCAGCGAAGCCCAGACCAGTTCGAGGAATTTCATTGACTGCGTGGCGGAAATGTCAGCGATGCTGAATGCCCGCGTGAGGCAATAGTGCCCCGCACTGCCCAGCATTCCGCAAACCACGAACAAACCCCATTGGGCCAGCGTAGGCGATTGCCAGCTCAGCAGGGCCAGAGGCAGGCTGCACAGCGCCACCGTGATGGACTGCCACACCACGATGACCGTCGGTCGCTCATGCCGGGTCAGCGCCTTGGTGATCAGGAACGAGGCGGCAAATACCGGTGCCGATGCCAGCATGACCAGGCTGTAAAGCCCGCCGCCACCGCCCGACAATTTGGGCGCCACCACAATGAGCACCCCGCAGAACCCGATTGCAGCCGCCACCCAGCGCTCCCACCGCATGGGCTCGCGAAACACGAGCCATGCGCCCAGCATGATGAACAAAGGCGTTGTAAAACCAATCGCCGTGGTGTCGGCCAAGGTGATGTGTGGAATGGCGATGAACCAGAGGCACAGCCCTGCGGTGTGCACCGCCCCACGCGTAAATTGCCCCCCGATGCTCTGAGGTCGATAGGCGGCCCACCCGGCATGCAGCACCAGCGGCGCCAGCACGACGCAGCCCGCCACATAGCGCAGGAACTGGGTCTGGAAGACGCCCAGGCGCAGCGCCAGTTCGCGCATCACGGCATTGAGCAGCACAAACAACACACCCGCAAGCGCCGACCACATCAGGCCACGGATGGTGGGGTTGAGCCGGCTCAGCCGGTGCTTCACGAACTGCAGGCGGCGCAACCCTGCATGGGACCGCCGCCTGCGTTGCGCGGGTTCACCCGGCAAAGGCACTAGGGCTGTTCTTTCACAATGCGGCGCTTCTTGCGCACGATCACCACGGGTGCAGCCTGCACTTTGGGTTGCACGAGTTCCTGGAGGTTCACGTTTTGCTGGCGCGCAGCCTTGCGCAGGGCGGCCTGCACGCGCGAAGTGTTCAATGGCTGGATCATGGAGCCATTGACCTGCACGTACTGGCCTTCGGGAGTAATGGCCAACTGGCCCATTTCCTGTCCGCGGCTGACTTCGCCAATCACACGGCAGCCGGTTTCGGGCGCCACAAGCCAGGGCAGGCTCAGCCGGGGGCCGAGGTGAACAATCAGGGGGGGAGACATGCACGGCGATTTTGCCCGGATAAGCTTCTTCGCGCCTGACTTGAAATGGACACAAAACCCCTTATCATTAGCACTCGCCATCGCTGAGTGCTAACAAAGCCTCTGGCGCAAGTTAATGAGCACTGACTTTCAGTGCTTTTGATTTACCAACTCGTTTCAAAACCAGGAGATGCAATGAAACTTCGTCCTCTCGCCGATCGCGTGATCGTCAAGCGTGTCGACAGCGAAACCAAGACCGCCTCGGGCATCGTGATTCCCGACGCTGCCGCCGAGAAGCCCGACCAGGGTGAAGTCCTGGCCGTGGGCCCCGGCCGCAAGAACGACAAGGGCGAGCTGGCCGCCATGAACGTCAAGGTCGGCGACCGCGTCCT
>CAZUJD010000319.1:0-3659 GCA_964620025.1 uncultured Ramlibacter sp.
AGCCTGCTGGATGGCCGTGGTTTTGATGCCCTGCAGGTCGCTGCCGGCGCCCGGCTCGCTCATGGCGATGGCGCCGATCATCTCGCCGCTGGCAAGTTTGGGCAGGTATCGGGCCTTTTGCTCGGGTGTGCCGTAGTGCAGGATGTACGGCGCCACGATCTCGCTGTGAAGGCTGTAGCCAATGCCGGTCAGGCCGCGTGCGTTCAGCTCTTCAAACTGCACCACGCTGTACAGCTTGTCGGCGCCGCAGCCGCCGTATTCCTCGGGCATGGTCATGCACAGAAAGCCGTTTTCACCGGCCTTGTTCCAGACCGTGCGGTCCACATAGCCCTGCTCTTCCCAGGCGTCGTGATGAGGGGCAATTTCCTTTTCGCAGAAGCGGACAAAGCTGTCTCGAAAGGCATCATGGTCGGCGTTGAACAGGGTGCGGGGGATCATGGTGTCTCCATTTTTACAGAGCAATTGCTTGGTGAAATGAATATACTGGCTTTTCCCCAACGCATTCCTGCCGGAGACCCCATGACCGAAGCTTTTGTTTACGACGCCATCCGCACGCCCCGTGGCAAGGGCAAGAAGGACGGCAGCCTGCATGAAGTCAAGCCTGTCAACCTGCTGGCCGGTGTGCTCACCGAGTTGCAGCGCCGCAATGATTTCGACACGGGTCAGGTGGACGATGTGGTCATGGGTGTGGTCTCGCCCATCGGCGAGCAGGGCTCGGTCATTGCCAAGGTCGCCGCCCTGAAGGCGGGCTGGGACTTCCGCTGCTCGGGCGTACAGCTCAACCGCTTTTGCGCATCGGGCCTGGAGGCCGTGAACATGGCCGCGCAGAAAGTGCGCAGCGGCTGGGAAGACCTGGTGGTGGCTGGTGGCGTGGAAAGCATGAGCCGCGTGCCCATCGGGTCGGACGGCGGCGCCTGGGCGCAGGACCCTGAAACCAACAGCGCCACGGCCTTTGTGCCCCAGGGCATTGGCGCCGACCTGATCGCCACACTGGACGGCTTTACCCGGGAAGATGTGGACGCCTTTGCCATGGAGTCGCAAAAGCGGGCAGCCCGTGCCCGTGAAGGCGGCTTTTTTGCCGGTTCGGTGGTGCCGGTCAAGGACTTCCTGGACCAGACCATCCTGGACGAGGACGAATTCATCAAGCCCCGCACGACCATGGAGGGCCTGGCGGGCCTGAAACCCGCATTTGAACAGCTGGGCGCCATGGGCTTTGACCAGGTGGCCATTGCGCGCTACCCGCAGGTCGAGCGCATCCACCATGTGCACCACGCCGGCAATTCGTCGGGCATTGTGGACGGCGCTGCGGCCATCCTGATCGGCAGCGAAGCGGCGGGCAGGACCCATAACCTGAAGCCCCGTGCGCGCATCCTGGCGGCCGCCCTGAGCGGCGCCGACCCCACCATCATGCTCACCGGCCCCATGCCCGCCGCGCGCAAGGCACTGGCCAAGGCGGGCCTGACCGTGGACCAGATTGACCTGTTCGAGGTGAACGAAGCCTTTGCCGCCGTGCCCATGCGCTTCATGAAAGAGATGGGCGTGCCGCACGACAAGGTCAACGTCAACGGCGGCGCCATTGCCATGGGCCACCCGCTGGGTGCCACGGGCGCAATGATCCTGAACACACTGATCGACGAGCTGCACCGGCGCAAGCTGCGCTACGGGTTGGCCACACTGTGCGTGGGCGGCGGCATGGGCATTGCAACAGTCGTCGAGGCCATCTGATGCAGACCATTCAGTACGAACTCAAGGACGGCATCGCCACCCTCACCTTTGACGAGCCTGATTCGCCCGTCAACACGATGTGCGAGCAATGGCAAAAGGACCTGACCGAAGCCACCGCGCAGGTGGTCAAGGACAAGGACGCGATCAAGGGCATCGTGCTGGCGTCCAACAAAACCACCTTCTTTGCCGGTGCCGACCTCAAGGGCACGATGCGCCTGAAGCCGTCTGACGCGCCGCGCGTGTTTGCCGAGATCGAGCAGACCAAGAAAAACTTCCGCACGCTGGAAACACTGGGCAAGCCCGTGGTGAGCTGCCTGAACGGCGCGGCGCTGGGCGGCGGCTGGGAGGTGGCGCTGGTGGGCCATTACCGCGTGGCGGTGGACAACCCCAAGATCCAGTTCGGCCTGCCCGAGATCACGCTGGGCCTGATCCCCGGTGCCAGCGGCATCACCAAGATGACGCGCCTGCTGGGCCTGATGGGCGCGCAGCCCTATATCCTGGAAAGCAAGCTGTTCAGCCCGCGCGAGGCGCTGGAGCTGGGCCTGGTGCACGAGCTGGTGCCCGATGCTTCGGCGCTGCGCGCGTCCGCCCTGGCCTGGATTGCCAAACACGCCGGTACCGCCACCCCCGCCCACCACCCCTGGGACGACAAGAACTACAAGATGCCCGGCGGCACGCCGGCCAACCCCAAGATCGCCGGCATGCTGAGCGTGGCGCCCGCGGTGCTCAAGCAGAAAACGCGCGGCCTGTACCCCGCGCCTGAATACGCGCTGGCCGCGATGGTCGAAGGAGCGCAGGTGGACTTTGATACCGCGCTGCGCATTGAAAGCCGGTACCTGGCCAAGCTGATCGTGAGCCCGGTGGCGAAGAACATGATCAACACGTTCTTCTTCAACATGAACGCGATCAAGTCCGGGCAATCGCGCCCGAAGGACGTGCCGCGCTACAAACCGCAAAAGGTCGGCCTGCTCGGCGCGGGCATGATGGGCGCTGGCATTGCCTATGCACAGGCCTCACGCGGCGTGGCCACCGTGCTCAAGGATGTGAGCCTGGACAAGGCAGAACAAGGCAAGGCCTACAGCCTGAAGATCACGCAGCCGCGCGTGGACAAGGGCCGCATGAGCCCGCACGACCAGCAGGCGCTGCTGGGCCGCATCACCGCCACCGACAAGGCCGCCGACCTGCAAGGCTGTGACCTGGTCATCGAAGCGGTGTTTGAGCAGCGCGAGCTGAAAGCCAGGGTCACACAGGAAGCCGAGCCCATGCTGGCGCCTGGTGGCTTCTTTGCGTCCAACACGTCCACCCTGCCCATCTCGGGGCTGGCAACTGCGTCAAAGCGGCCGGACAAGTTCATCGGCATCCACTTCTTCAGCCCGGTGGACAAGATGAAGCTGGTGGAAATCATCCGCGGCAAGCAGACCGATGACGAAACCGTGGCCCGCGCGTTCGACTACGTGCAGGCCATCGGAAAGATCCCCATCGTGGTGAATGACTCGCGCGGCTTCTACACCAGCCGCACCTTTGGCACCTTTGTGATGGAAGGCGCAGCCATGCTGGGCGAAGGCATTCCGGCGGCCGTGGTGGAAAACGCCGGCATCCAGGCCGGCATGCCCGTGGGGCCGCTGGCCGTGCTGGACGAAACCGCGCTGTCGCTGAGCGTGCATGTGCTGGACCAGACGCGCGCCGACTACCACGCCGAAGGCAAGACCTACATCGCCACACCCGGCGAGCTGCTGGTGGAGCGCATGGTCAAGGAATTTGACCGCAACGGACGCGCAGCCGAAGGCGGCTTCTACGACTACCCGCCCGGCCAGAAGAAGTCGCTGTGGCCCGAGCTGAAAAAGCTGTTTGAAAAGCCCGATGCGATCTGGGACATGCAGGACCTGAAAGACCGCCTGCTGTACCGCCAAGCCGTGGAAACCGCGCGCTGCCTG
>CAZUJD010000320.1:0-3656 GCA_964620025.1 uncultured Ramlibacter sp.
TCGGACTACCAGTTCAGCCTGAACCTGCTCAAGAAGTTCAAGGCGCTGCACCCCGGCGTGCCGACCAAGAGCGGGCTGATGGTCGGCCTGGGCGAGACCGACGAGGAAATCCTGGATGTCATGCGTGACATGCGCGCGCATGACATCGACATGCTGACCATCGGCCAGTACCTGGCGCCCACGCTGAGCCACCTGCCTGTGCGCCGCTATGTGCACCCGGACACTTTCAAGATGTTCGAGGCCGAGGCTTACAAGATGGGCTTCACGCATGCCGCCGTGGGGGCCATGGTGCGCTCCAGCTACCACGCCGACCAGCAGGCCCACGACGTATTGAACCGATGAATGGCCTGTCGGTCCGCTGTTACGGCGCCTCGCCGGGCAGCCATAACCACGGCCATTTCCAGATCCTGGTGGGGCTGGAAGGCGCGCTCGAACTCGAGGTGGACGGTCGCGGCCTGTGCGTTGAGGCAGGCCAGGGCCTGGTGATCCGGCCCGGCGAACGCCATGATTTTGAGTCGCGCCAGGGCAGCCGCTGCCTGGTGCTGGACACCACGGCGGCCGGCTGGGCCCGCAGCCCGGCCCGGCCCAGGCACCGTGACGTGACCCTGACGCTCGCGCGCTACCTGTCAGCTTCGCTGCTCGCGGGCCAGACGCAGGCCCTGCAGCTGGCCCCCGCCCTGCTGCTGCAGGCCTGGGGCACGGACGACGCCCAACGCTACCGCCGTCCCATCGACTGGGCGGCACTGTCACGCTGGGCGCAGGCCCGATGGCACCACCCCCTGTCCGTGGCGGATCTGGCCGCGCAGACACACCTGAGCGCGACCCAGTTCGCCACCCGCTGCCGCGAGGAAAACGGTGTCAGCGCCATGCACTGGTTGCGCTGCCAGCGGCTGCTGCACGCGCGGCAGCTTCGTGACGGGGGCCTGACAGTAGCCGAAGCGGCACGCCGATGCGGCTACCGCTCACCGTCAGCGCTGACGGCAGCAATGCGCCGCGAATCCACGCTGCACTGACCAGCATCGCGTCGCGACGCCAGACCGTCGTTGCGCGACGATGGGCGGGCGTAAAGTGCCGCCCATGCAAGCTTCCGCCAAAGCCAATCTCCATGCCCTGGGCGCCATCGCGCTGTGGGCGGCACTCGCCTCGCTGGGCGTCACCCTGCGCCACATTCCGCCTTTCCTGTTGACCGGCATCGCACTGGTGATTGGCAGCATGCCCGCCTGGCCGATGGTGGCACGCAACCCGCAACTGTGGGCCATTTCACCATCCACGCTGGCGCTGGGCATCTACGGCCTCTTTGGCTACCACTTCCTGTTGTTCATGGCACTGCGTGTCGCGCCGGCAGTGGAGGCCAACCTGGTGAACTACCTGTGGCCGCTGTTCATCGTCGTGCTCGCTCCGCTGTTCCTGCGCGGCCTGGTGCTGCGCCCTGCACATATCCTGGCTGCACTTGTTGCGTTTGCCGGGGCGGCCATCGCCATCCTGGGGGCGCGTGACGGCACGGGCGCCGCCAGCTGGTCCTGGGGGTATCTGCTGGCGCTGGGGGCAGCGTTCTTCTGGGCCAGCTATTCACTCATGACACAGCGAGTGGCGTCATTCCCGACCGCTGCCATCGGCCTGTTCGGCCTGGTGTCGGGCATGCTGTCCCTTCTGTGTCATGTATTGCTGGAACCGGCAGCCACCTTGTCCCTGCGCGACTGGGTGCTGCTGACCGTGATGGGCCTGGGTCCACTGGGTGCAGCGTTTTTCCTGTGGGACAGGGCCCTGAAGCTGGGCGATGCGCGGCAGATCGGCATCCTGAGCTACATCACGCCGCTGGCGTCTACCGCGCTGCTGATGCTGGTCAGCGGGCGGGCATTCAGCTGGAGCATTGGCCTGGCGGCGGCCATGATCATTGGCGCCGCGGTGCTGGGCACGCGCGCGCGCTGAGCCGTCAGGCACCCATGGCCTGCGCCGGATCCTCGGACTGAACAATGTCTTGGGCCCATGGCGCAAGACGCTGCGTATCGGCGCGCAGCACTTCCTGCTTGACGGCAAGGATCTGCGCCGGGTGCATGGAAAAGCTGCGCAACCCCAGGCCCAGCAGCAAGCGCGTCAGGCTGATGTCGCCGGCCATCTCGCCGCACACGCTGACGCCTTTGCCCCGGGCATGGCATTCGGCAATGGTTTCCGCCACCAGGCGCAGCACCGCCGGATGCAGCGGGTCGTACAGGTGAGCCACGGATTCATCGGCGCGGTCGATCGCCAGGGTGTACTGGATCAGGTCGTTGGTACCGATTGACAGGAAGTCAAAGTACTTCAGGAAGGTCTTGAGCATCAGCGCCGCAGCCGGCACTTCAATCATGGCGCCCAGCTTGATCGGGCCATAGGGGACGCCCTTGTTGTCCAGCTCGGCACGGGCAAAGTCGACCAGCGCCACCGTGTGGCGGATTTCACTCGCATGCGCAAGCATGGGGATCAGCATGTTGACCTGGCCGTGCGCCGCCGCCCGCAGGATGGCACGCAGCTGGTTCAGGAACATGCCGGGGTCTGCCAGGCTCCAGCGGATGGCGCGCAAGCCCAGCGCCGGGTTGAGGTGCGCGGCGTCACGCTCGTTGCCGCCCAGCGGCTTGTCGGCGCCCACGTCGATGGTTCGGATGGTCACGGGCAGGCCCTGCATGCCCTCCACCGCGCGGCGATAGGCCTGGTACTGCTCCTCTTCCCCGGGCAGGTTGCCCTGTCGGCCCATGAACAGGAATTCGCTGCGAAACAGCCCCACGCCAACGGCACCGGCTTTGACGGCGGCCGCATCTTCCGGCAATTCAATGTTGGCCAACAGCTCCACCTTCTGGCCATCCAGCGTGACGGCGGGTGTGTGCCGCAACCGGGCCAGCCGGGTACGTTCCAGTTCGCCCTGCCGTTGCTTGAAACCGTATTCGGCCAGGATGATGGGCGACGGGTCGACGATCATCACGCCGGCGTCGCCGTCGATGATCAGCCAGTCGTCCTGCCTGACCAGCTGGCTGGCGCCACGCGCGCCCACCACGGCCGGAATGTCCATGCTGCGCGCCACGATGGCTGTGTGGGAGGTCTTGCCGCCCACATCCGTCACAAAGCCGGCGAACACGCTTTGCTTGAACTGCATCATGTCAGCAGGCGACAGGTCGTGCGCTACCAGCACCAGCGGTACGTCCATGCTGTCGTCGTCCAGCAGCAGATCCTGCTGCCGGGGGGCCGACGGCCGCTTGCTGGTGGGCGGCGGCGCCACCGGCGAGGCCACGCCCTTCATGTAGCGCAGGATGCGTTCGACCACCTGCTCGAGGTCGGCCTTGCGCTCACGCAGGTATTCGTCCTCCATCTCGTCAAACTGCCGCGCGATCACTTCCAGCTGGGTGGTCAGTGCCCATTCGGCGTTGTACAGCCGATCGGTTACCCAGTGCTTGACGCCACTGATCAGCTCCTCGTCCTGCAGCAGCATCAGGTGCACGTCCAGCAGCGCGGTCAGCTCATGGGGGGCTTCCTTGGGGCCCATGGTGGCGATGCTTTGCTGCAGACGGTGGATTTCGTCCACCACGGCATTGCGACCGGCCCGCACGCGTCCGATCTCGGCCTCGACCTGCGACGGCTCGATGAAATAGTGCGCGACGTCCACGCGGCTGGACGCCACCAGCACGGCA
>CAZUJD010000321.1:0-3639 GCA_964620025.1 uncultured Ramlibacter sp.
GCCTATGTGATCGGCAAGCGCGTGGGCTACGGCAAGGAATCGCTCACGCCGCACAGCCTGACCCTGACCATGGTCGGCGCCTCGATGCTGTGGTTCGGCTGGTTCGGCTTCAACGCCGGCTCCAACCTGGAAGCCAATGGCCTGACGGCACTGGCCTTCATCAACACCATGATCGCCACGGCCGCTGCCACGCTGTCCTGGATTGCCGGTGAAGCGCTGTCCAAGGGCAAGGCTTCCATGCTGGGCGCTGCGTCTGGCGCGGTCGCCGGCCTGGTGGCCATCACCCCGGCTTGCGGATTCGTGGGCCCGATGGGCGCCATCGTGATCGGCCTGATCTCCGGTCTGGTCTGCCTGTGGGGCGTCAATGGCCTCAAGCGCATGCTGGGTGCCGACGACTCGCTGGACGTGTTCGGCGTGCACGGCGTGGGCGGCATTGTCGGCGCGCTGCTGACGGGCGTGTTCGCGGCCCCGTCGCTGGGCGGCACCGGCGTGTACGACTACGTGGCCAACAAGGTCGGCGAAGGCTACTCCATCGGCGGCCAGGTGTGGATCCAGGCGCAGGGCGTCATCACCACCGTGATCCTGTCGGCTGTGGTCTCGTTCATCGCCTTCAAGATCGTTGACCTGGTCATCGGCCTGCGCGTGACCGAAGAGGAAGAGCGCGAAGGTCTGGACATCAGCAGCCACGGCGAAACCGCCTACAACCGCTGATCCCCAGCCACTGATTGTTTCGTTAGCAAGAGTCTCCTTTGGATGTTGGGCCCGCAGCAATGCGGGCCCTTTTTTTTGTCCGCGCTGCGAACCGCCATCCATGCACAATGGGCGCATGACCGCATCCATTGAACTGGCCTGCGAAGGCCTGCGTTGCCAGCTGGCCCCCGCGCTCGGTGGCTGCATCTCGGGCCTATGGCTGGGCGATGTGCCCGTGCTTCGATCCACGCCGGCCGCGCAGCTGGCCACCGCGCGCCAGGCGGGCAGCTACCCGCTGGTGCCCTTTTCCAACCGCATTGCGCATGCCACGCTGCAGTGGCAGGGCACCAGCCACCCGCTGGTGCGCAACAACGGCGATGAGCCGCACGCCATCCACGGCGTGGGCTGGCAACGGCCCTGGGCGCTGCTGGACAGCGACGACCGTCTGGTCATGCTGTCCTATGAACACCGCCCCGACGCGGCCTGGCCGTTTGCCTTCGATGCGTCGCAGACCTTTCGCATCTCGCCGGGCTCGCTGGAACTCACCCTGAGCGTGACCAACCAGTCGGACCGCCCTGCGCCGCTGGGCATCGGCTGGCACCCGTACTTTGTGAAGCGCCCGGGCAGCCGGGTGAGTTTCCAGGCCGCCGGACGCTGGGAAATGGGCGCTGACAAGCTGCCCACCCACCGCACGGCCAGCGCGGGGCTGGATGCAGATTGCGACACGCTGAAGGTGGACCACTGCTTTGACGGCTGGCACGGCAGCGTCCAGCTCCAGGATGCGCTGCTGCGCACCCGCATCAGCTCGGGCCTGACACGGCTGGTGGTGTTCACCCACCCTTCGCGCGAATTCGTGGCCATCGAGCCTGTGAGCCATGTGAACAACGCGCTGAACCTGGCTGGCCAGGCCGTAACACGGTCGCAGGACCTGGGCATCCAGGTGCTGGCGCCGGGTGAATCACTGAGCGCCAGCATGACGATCGACGTGGAGGCCGTGAAATGAACCAGACGTCATCGCCATGGCAAGCCGTGACGCAGCGGCCCGACCAGCTGGGCGAATCGCCGTTCTGGCACCCGCACGAGCAGATGCTGTACTGGGTGGACATCCCCGCGCGGCAGGTCCGCCGCGCCAACGTATTCATGGGCACGGTGGACAGCTGGGCGCTGCCACAGGAGCCGGGCTGTATCGCCCCGGCCACCAGTGGCGGCCTGGTGCTGGCGCTGCGTGACGGCATCTACCGGGCCCGCGAATGGGCGGGCGCGCTGCAGCAGGTGGCGCGGTTCAACCACGACGTGAAAACCACCCGCTTCAACGACGGCAAGGCCGACCCGCTGGGCCGCTTCTGGGCCGGCACCATGTACGAGCCGCGCGACGCCCGCAAGGCCGAGCTGTACAGCGTCGACTGCCGCCCGGGCAACGGTCAAAACGGCAAACCCGCGATCCAGCTGAAGGCCCAGAACGGCGTGATCGCCAACGGCCTGGCCTGGTCGCCCGACACCTGCACGGTGTACTGGAGCGACACAACCAACCACCTCATCCAGGCCTGGGACTGGGACGCCGCAAGCAACGCCATGCGCCACCACCGTGTGCTTCGCCGATTTCCATCCAGGCCCGCGGGTTGGCAGCCGGGCATGGACGGTTATGGCGGCAGGCCAGACGGCGCAGCGGTAGACGTGCAGGGCAACTACTGGGTGGCCATGTTCGAAGGCGCACGCGTGCTCAAGCTCTCACCCACGGGCGAGACGCTGGACGAATACCCGGTGCCCGCGCGCTGCCCCACCATGCCGTGCTTTGGCGGGGACGACCTGCGCACCCTGTACCTCACCAGTGCCAGCCACGGCCGTCCCGCCGACGAACTGGCCCGTTACCCGCAGTCCGGCTGCGTGTTCAGCATGCGGGTGGACGTGCCGGGGCTGCCGCTCAACTTTTTCAGCGACTGATTTCAAAAAGATCAAGCCGGCGGCATGTCACTGGAGCCGGACCCGGGCGTAACATCTGCCGATGGACCACGCCCTGCACCAGTTCACCAACCGCATCCGCGCCGCCTGTGCCGACGGCACGGCGTTGCTCATCCGCGGCGGCGGCACCAAGGATTTTTACGGCGCCACCCCGGCCGGCGCGCTGCACGGCGAACGGCTGGACACCACACCACTGGCAGGCATCACCAGCTACGAGCCCAGCGAACTGGTGGTGACCGTGCGCGCCGGCACACCGCTGGCCGAGCTGGAAGCCGCGCTGGCCGAACAAGGCCAGTGCCTGCCGTTTGAGCCGCCGCATTTCGGACCCGGGGCCACCGTGGGTGGCATGGTGGCGGCCGGCCTGAGCGGGCCGGCGCGAGCCACGGCGGGCTCGGTGCGTGACTACGTGCTCGGCCTGACACTCATCAACGGCCGGGCCGAGCACCTGAGCTTCGGCGGCACCGTCATGAAAAACGTGGCGGGTTATGACGTGTCGCGCCTGATGGCGGGCTCGCTCGGCACGCTGGGCCTGATCACACAGGTGAGCCTCAAGGTACTGCCGGTGGCGCCCGCCGAGGCCACGCTGCGCTTTGCGCTGGACGAAGCCACGGCCATCCGACGGCTCAATGAATGGGCCGGCCAGCCGCTGCCGTTGAATGCCAGCTCCTGGGTGGCGGTTGCCGGTCAGCCCGAGCTGTACCTGCGCCTGCGCGGCGCGGTCGCTGCCGTCAGTGCCGCCTGCCAGCGGCTGCTGGCCGAGGTGCCTGGTGAACGCGTGGATTCACCCGAAACCAGCGCCGACTGGGCGGCGGCGCGTGACCTGCGGCTGCCCTGGTTTGCCGACGGTTTGGCTCGGGGCCAGGATCTGTGGCGCCTGTCGGTGCCGCCCACTGCGGCGCCGCTGGGTGTGGGCGACACAATGATCGACTGGCTGGGCGGCCAGCGCTGGGTGTGGGCCGTGCTGTGGTACGACCGCGAGGTCGCCAATGG
>CAZUJD010000322.1:0-3635 GCA_964620025.1 uncultured Ramlibacter sp.
CATTGGGTGCGGTCATGGCAGCAGGGAGTGCGATCAGAAAGCGGGTTGGCGTTTTTCAAGGAAGGCGCTGATGCCTTCCCGGTGTTCGGGTGTGTCCGCATAGCGGAAAGCGTCGGTATTTTGCCCGGCCGGATTGCGCAGCACCTGCTTGTTCAGCCGCGCGGCCTGCGGGGCCAGCGCGGCAATGCGCCGGGCGCTGGCCAGGGCCTGCGCGGCCACATCGGCATCGGGCACCACACGGTTCAGGAAACCGCGCAGTTTCATCTCGGGTGCGCCCAGCGCAGCGGCTTCCAGCAGCATTTCACGGGCAGTCAGCTCGCCGGCAGCGCGCGCCACCAGCTGCGCCTCGCGCGGCGCCATCGGAAAGCCCAGGCGGGCAATGGGCGCACCAAAACGCGCTGACTCACCGGCAATGCGGATGTCACAGGTGCTGGCGATTTCCATGCCCGCGCCCATGCAGGCGCCGTCGATCTGGGCAACGATGGGCACATCGCAGTCCAGCATTGCCTGCAGGCCGCCCCAGACGTCATCTTCATGGAAGCTGCGCAGCGTGGCCTCTTCAAACCGGAAGCCGGGGTACTCTGAAATGTCACCACCCGCACAGAAGGAGCCGCCCTCGCCGCGCACCAGCACGCAGCGCACCGGGCCGGCGTGCAGCGTGGTGAACGCTTCACGCAGCTGGCGCCACATGACGCGCGACATGGCGTTCAGCTTGCCCGGGTGGGCCAGGGTGACGGCCGCGATGCCATCGTGGATGTCGACGCGGACCTGGTCCTTCATGCGCGCGTTCCGTGCGGGCGTCAGTCTGCCGTGATGCCCGCCGTCTTGACCACGGCTGCCCAGCGCTTGACTTCAGCACTGATGAAGGCGCCGAACTGCTGCTGCGACAGGTTCGGGAATTCGGCGCCCTGGCTGGCCCATACGGCCTTGAGTTCGTCGGAGCTGATGCTCTTGCGCATTTCCTCGATGATGCGCGCCTGCATGTCGGCGGCCGTGCCCTTGGGGGCCCACAAGCCATACCAGGTGGTGACGGTGTAGTCCGGCAGCCCCACTTCGGCGGCGCAGGGCACGTCCGGCAGCGACGGGTTGCGCTTGCTGCCCGACACCATCAGCGCCTTGATGCGACCGCCCTTGATATGCGCGGCGCTGGAGCCCAGCCCGTCAAACATGATGTCCACCTGGCCGCCCACCAGGTCGCGCAACGCCGGACCCGCGCCGGTGTAGGGAATGTGCGTGATGAATGTTTTGGTCTGCTGCTTGAACAGCTCGCCGGCCAGATGGTGTGAGGTACCGGCGCAAGCGGAGCCGTAGTTGAAGCGGCCCGGGCTCTTCCTGACCAGTTCCAGGAAGGACTTGAAATCGGGCGAGGCGATGTTCTTGGGGTTGACCACCACGACCTGCGGCACGCTGGCCGCGAGCACCAGGGGCACAAAGTCCTTCTCAAGGTCGTAATCGAGCTTCCTGTACATGGACGGTGCAATGGTGTGGTGCACGGCGCCCATGAAAAGGTTGTAGCCGTCGGGCGCGGCCTTGGACGCAATGGTGGCGCCCAGCGTACCGCCGGCGCCGCCACGGTTTTCGATGACCAGGTTTTGTCCGGTGACCTTGGCAAACTGGGCCGACAGCGGCCGGCCGAAGGCGTCGGTCCCGCCACCTGCCGCAAACGGCACGACCATATTGACCGGCTTGACGGGCCAGCGGGCCTGCGCCCGGGCGAGCTGACCCATGCCTGCGGCTGCCGCTGCTGCGGCGGCCGCGCGCAGTACCTCACGCCGTGAAGGGCTGTTTGAAATCATTGCTGTGTCTCCTGCTTGTGGTTGGTATGTAACTGACTGCTGACGGAATCAAAGATACAGGGCTTCTATCGCGCCCGAAATCGGGATTTCTCCCTGCGCAAGCTGGGCCCGGTGCTTGTCCAGGCGCTTGAGGTCATACAAATAGTTCACCATGAGGCCATAAGACTGCTTCAGGCCCTTGGCCGACGGGTCACCGAACCAGTTGAGCCGCTCTACCCTGGCCCCATTGCCCAGGTGAAAACGGGCTACCGCATCCAGCGGCTTGCCGTCGCGCCATTCACGGCCCAGGTAACGCGCCGCCCAGCCCATCAGGGCCTGACGTTCAGGCGACTTGTCAGGCAACTGCTCCACGTTGTCCCATGCCGCCACCAGGTCGGCAGGTGCATTTTTGGCCAGCCAGGGCCGCAGGCCCGGGATGGGCGACAGCGTGGCGAAGGTCTTCAGGCGCGGGAACTCCTGCTTCAGCGTGTCCACCACGTTCTTGATCAGCGAGTCGCCAAAACTCACGCCGCGCAGGCCCGTCTGTGTGTTGCTGATGGAATAGAAAATCGCCGTCGTGGCCTTTTTCAGGTCCGCAGGTGCGGCGGACTCGTCCAGCAGCGGCGTGATGCTGCCGGCGATGTCGTCCATCAGCGCCACTTCCACGAAGATCAGCGGTTCGTCGGGCAGGCGCGGGTGAAAGAAGCCATAGCAGCGCCGGTCACTGTCCAGCCGGTTCTTCATGTCGGCCCAGCTGCGGATGTCGTGCACAGCCTCGTACTTGATGAGCTTTTCGATCAACGATGCGGGCGAATCCCAGCTGATGCGCCGCAGGTCCAGGAACCCCACATCAAACCA
This sequence comes from uncultured Ramlibacter sp., assembly GCA_964620025.1. Lineage (GTDB taxonomy): Bacteria > Pseudomonadota > Gammaproteobacteria > Burkholderiales > Burkholderiaceae_C > RAM1. The sequence goes on from CAZUJD010000322.1 coordinate 2,634, forward strand.
GGTGGAGAACATGTACTCCATCTCCACATCCAGCGCGAGCAGGCGCTTGTCCGCCTTCAGGTGTGGCTGCATTTCCGCGCGCATGTCCACCAGGAAGCGGATGCCTTCCGGGTTGACACTGAAGCGCTGCAGCAGCCGCCGGCGCGGCGACACTGTGGCGCGGCGAAACAGCACCTCGGCCGCAGCTTCGTCCGGCGTGCCGACCGCCGCGGCGTACTGCGCCTGGGCCTTGCGGGCCTTTTCGGGGTCGGCGGTGAACTGTTCGCTCATGAGCAGCCACATGTCGCGCCGCTGCTCGGGCGCGGCATGGGCATACCAGCGGGCCACACCCTGGGCCCGGCGACCGCCTTCGACTTCGCTCACGCCCGAATCCACAATGGCGCGCAGCTCTTCCAGCGTGCGGCGAAGCACGCGCGGCGACAGGGCCTCCTCCTTCTTGCGCAAGGTGGCGCGCAGGCGTTCGCGGGTGGACCGTGGCCCCTGCCCCGCGGCTTCGGGCCGCAGCAGCGACACACTGCGGTGGATCCACTCGGGCGTGTTCATGCGAGCCTCGACTTCTGGTTGCGCGCGACTTCGCGCAGGGCCACGCGCTGGCGCGTGAGATGCGTGCGCATGGCGGCCTCGGCGCCTTCGGCGTCGCGGGCCTTCAGCGCGGCGAACACCGCCATGTGCTCGGACAGGCTTTGCTCCAGCCGGCCAGGCGCGTGCAGCTGCTGCAGCCGCGCGAGCTTGACGATCTTTCGCAGGTCGGTGATCACCTGGGCGAGCCAGCGGTTGTTGGCCAGGGTGATGATGGCCTCATGGATCGCGAAGTTGGCTTCGTAGTAGTCGTTGATGCGCCTGGCCCTGGCATGCCTGTTGAGCCGGTCGTGCAACGCCTCCAGTGCCTGCAGGTCGGCGTCGGTGGCATTACGCGCGGCCTCAAAGGCGCAGCGGCCCTCCAGCAGTGCAATGACCGGAAATATCTCGTCCAGGTCCTGCTCGGTCACCTGGTTCACAAAA
>CAZUJD010000323.1:0-3613 GCA_964620025.1 uncultured Ramlibacter sp.
TCTCCGACCTTCTTGCCGGCGACTACGCCCTTGGTGAACAGCGTGGTGATCTTGTCGGCGTTCTTGATCTTCGTCGTGTCGATGCCCTTGAGGTTGCCGGTGGGCACGATCTTCTTGAGCGAGAAGTATTCGGTGTCAATCAGGTCGAAGCTGTTGGGCGCGGTGATGGCGCGCTTGGTCACGTCGTCGGTGGTGACGGCCACGTACTGGATCTTGATGCCGGTGTCCTTTTCGAACTTCTCGGCGATGGCCTTGTCCTGGTTCACCGCCGTGCCCAGGTAGCGCAGCGTGATCTTTTCCTGGCCAATGGCCGGCGCCACGCCAGTGGCAAGGATGCCGGCCATGCCGGTCAGCACGGAGCGGCGCTGCAGGCCCTGGGCCGCGTGTTGGGGTTCGAGGGTGTCGGACATGGTGGTGACTCCTGGGTTGATGAAGCAGTGGTTGAAAAATGCGTCAGGCGCGCAGCGCATGCGCCGCGTGCCATGACAGGTGAACGGATTCGCCGGTGGCGTAGGGCCGGTGGGCAAAGGTGGCCTCGGGCAACATGACCGACACGCCGGTGGGCCCGGCGCTGGTCTGCGCGTCCAGGCCCAGCAGCACGTACGTGCCCTGGTACTCGACGTCGGTGACGGTAGCCCCCAGTCCGGCGATGCCCTCGGCCGGCGCCGTGGGGTCGGCCGGCGCGATCAGCATCTGGTCGTTGCGCACGGCCACCTTGCCTTGCGGTGTGGTGATGACGTTGTGGCCGCCCATGAAGCGTGCAATGAACTCGGTGGCCGGTGCGTTGTAGATCTCGTGCGGCGAGCCCACCTGCTCGATCACGCCATGGTTCATGACCACCATGGTGTCGGCCAGGGCCATGGCTTCTTCCTGTGAATGGGTGACATGGATGAAGGTCAGGCCCAGCTCCTTCTGCCAGCGGCGCAGCTCGGCGCGCATCTGGATCCGCAGGAAAGGGTCCAGCGCGGACAGCGGCTCGTCCAGCAACAGCACGCGCGGCTGCGTGATCAGCGCGCGCGCCAGCGCCACACGCTGCTGCTGCCCGCCCGACAGCTCGCCGGGTTTGCGCTGGGCCAGGTGGCCCATGGCCACGCGTTCCAGCAGGCCGGCCGCCTGGCGGTGGCGCTCGGCCCTGGCCACGCCTTTCATCTTGAGGCTGAAGGCCACGTTGTCCAGCGCAGACAGGTGCGGAAACAGCGCAAAGCTCTGGAACATCATGGCCGTGCCGCGTGCGGCGGCCGGCAGAGCGGTGATGTTGCGGCCTTCCAGCAGGATGTCACCGGTGGTGACGGTCTCGTGCCCGGCGATCATGCGCAGCGTGGTGCTCTTGCCGCAGCCCGACGGGCCCAGCAGGCAGCAGTAGCTGCCGCTGCGGATGCGCAGGTCGATCGCATCGACCGCGGGTGCGCCGCCGGCGTAGCGTTTGGTCAGCGCAATCAGCTCCACCGCGGCGTCTGCCGTGGTGGGTCGTGGCGAGATCGGGGTGGCGGAAGCATCCATGCCTGCGCTGTTGCATCAAGCGTGCCAGCTTTGTACGCAATCTGACGCCATGATTGCGTACAAACTGCACTGCGCAGGTGCATTCCGGAGGCGCGCCGGGTTGGGTGCGCCCCGTGCAGGGGCGCCGGGGTTCAGCTGGTTTTGGTCTTGCAGGTATTGATGCCCAGCAGTGCGTAAGGCGGGCACCAGCCGATCAGGCCCGTGGCCAGGGGGACGGCCCCCAGCCAGCCCCACCAGCCCACGGTGCCGGTCGCGGCCAGCCCGATCAGCGCCAGGCCGGCGACGGCGCGGACGCCCCGCTCAATGTTGCCGATATTGGTCTTCATGGTTGCTCCTTGGGTGACAAAGAATCATTGGACGTCGCCGCTGCGGTCACCGGCTTGACCTGGGTCAAGCCGTGCTGCTGCCGGCCAGGTCGTCCAGTATGGGGCAATCGGGCCGGTCGTCGCCATGGCAGCAGTGGATCAGGTGCTGCAGCGTGCGCTGCATGGCCTGCATGGCCTCGATGCGCTGGGCCAGCTCGGTGGCGTGCTTCTGGGCGATGCGCTTGACGCTGCCGCTGGTGCGCCGGCGGTTTTGCCACAGGCCAACCAGCTCGGCGATCTCGTCCATCGAAAAGCCCAGTTCGCGGCTGCGCTTGATGAACTGCAGCGTGTGCACCTCGGCCTGGCTGTACTGGCGGTAGCCGCTGTCGGTGCGGTCCACCCGCGGCAGCAACCCCAGCGATTCGTAGTGGCGCACCATCTTGGCCGACACGCCGGACAGTGCCGCCGCCCGGCCGATGTTCACGGGGTAGCTCATGCCCGGGGTCAGGCCGTGACGGCGTAGCCCTCTTCGGCGATGGCTTTCGCAATCGCCTCGTGCGGCTGGTCCGACTGCACGTCCACCTTGCCGGCGGCGCGGTCGATGCGGACCTCGGCCGCCGGGTCCACGGTCCTGACGGCCTGGGTGACGGCGCGTTCGCAGTGGCCGCAGGTCATGCCCTGCACGTTGAAGGTCTGGTTCATGGTGAAGTCCTTTCAGGTTGCAAAGAATGTATCGTCAACCTTGCCATCATGGTAAGGTCAAGCGCCCGGGCGTCAAAACCCTGATTGCCGTGCGGTTGATCTGCATCAAGCCTTGACCTTGCCATCATGGCAAGGTTCACAGTCCGGCCCATGAATACCACCATCACCCCCATTCCCTCCACGCTGGACCTGGGCGTCGGCGGCATGACCTGCGCGTCATGCGTGTCGCGCGTCGAGCGTGCCCTGAAGAAGGTCCCCGGCGTGCAGGACGCCACGGTCAACCTGGCCACCGAGTCGGCCCGCATCACCTACACGGCGTCGGCACAGGCCGAGGCGCTGCTGCGCCGGGCCGTGCGCGACGCCGGCTATGAGCCGCGCAGCGCCGAAGCCGCGATCGAACAAGACCTGTCGCCCTGGGCCGGTTTCCTGCCGGTGGCGATCGGGCTGCTGCTGTCGGCGCCGCTGGTGCTGCCCATGCTGGGCGACCTGTTCGGCCAGCACTGGATGCTGCCGGCCTGGGCGCAGTTCGTGCTGGCCACGCCGGTGCAGTTCATCCTGGGCGCGCGCTTTTACAAGGCCGGCTGGCACGCGCTGAAGGCCTTCACCGGCAACATGGACCTGCTGGTGGCCATCGGCACCAGTGCGGGCTGGGGCCTGTCGATGTGGCTGTGGCTGGGCCCGCAGGCCCAGGCGCATGCGGCGCACGGCATGGTGCCGCACCTGTACTTCGAGGCCTCGGCCGTGGTGGTGACGCTGGTGCTGCTGGGCAAGTGGCTGGAAGCGCGCGCCAAGCGCCAGACCACGGCGGCGATCCGCGCCCTGCATTCCCTGCGGCCCGACATTGCGCATGTGCTGCAGCGCGCCGGGGGTGTGAGCGACGCCGGGCCGCCCCAAGGCGCGAAGGCCCCCTTGGGGGGCAGCGAGGCACACGGGGTGGACGAGCGTGGGGGCTCCATTGTTGATGTGCCGGTTGCGGAAGTTCTGGTATCCGACCAGCTGGTCGTGCGTCCCGGCGAACGCATCCCCGCCGACGGCGAGCTGGTGCAAGGCGAGACGCAGGTGGACGAGTCCATGCTGACCGGCGAGCCCCTGCCCGTGGCCAAGAC
>CAZUJD010000324.1:0-3608 GCA_964620025.1 uncultured Ramlibacter sp.
GACCTTCATCGAAGAGTTCTCCAACATCCTGCAGCGCAACGTGGGCGCGCATTCCGCGTCCGGCCACTAGACCAGTCACCATGCCAGCCGTCGCATCCAGAGGCAGGGGCCGCCGTACCATCAACGAGATCAACATGGTCCCGTTCATTGATGTGATGCTGGTGCTGCTGATCATCTTCATGGTCACCGCGCCGCTAATCACACCCAGCCTGATCGACCTGCCCAGCGTGGGCAAGGCCAGCAAGCAACCCGACCAGGTGTTGCAGATCGTGATCGGCAGGGATGAATCGCTGGAATTCAGGAACCAGGACAAAACCACCCGGCTGAATCTGAACGAAGTTGCCGCCGCCGTACGCCAGGCCCAGGGCTCGGCGCAAGCCGGGGCTTCCGCCGTGGTCATCAGTGCCGATCGCAGCGTCAAGTATGAAACCGTCGTCAAGGTGATGGACACCCTGCAGCGTGCCGGCGTGCAGCGCGTGGGCCTGTCCGTTCAACTGGCCAAGTAGCCCGCAACCAGCATGAACGCAGCCGCTGACCGCCTCGAATTCGCCCCGCCGCCACAGCCTGGCATGCTGCGCGCGTTGGTGCTCGCGGTCCTGGCCCACCTGCTGCTGCTGGCTGCGCTGACCTGGGGCGTGCGCTGGAAGAACGACACCCGCGAACTCTCGGCTGAAGCCGAACTGTGGTCCAGCGTACCCGTTCAGGCTGCCCCCAAGCTCATTGAAACCCCGCCCGCACCACCGCCACCACCCCAGGTTCGACCGGCACCGGCACCGCCACCTTTGCCCCGCGAAGCCGACATTGCCCTCGAACGCGAGAAGCAAAAGCAGGCTGAAGCCAAAAAGAAGCAGGACGAACTGGACCGGCAAAAGCGCCTGCAGGCTGAAAAGCTGGAAGCCCAGAAGAAGCTGGAGCAGGCCAAGAAGGTGGCCGAAGAGCAGAAAAAACAGGACGCCGTCCTCAAGGCCCGCGCACAACAGGAAGAAGCCGGACGCCTGGAAGCCCAGCGCCAGGAAAATCTCAAGCGCATGGCGGGACTGGCAGGGGCGACAGGCGGCCCCACAGCCACAGGTACGGCGCAGCGTTCGGCCGGCCCATCTGACAGCTACGGCGGTCGTATCCGCGGTCGCGTCAAACCCAACATCGTGTTCACTGACGACATTCCGGGCAACCCGGTGGCCGAGGTGGAAGTGCGTGCCGCCCCCGACGGCACCATCGTGGGCGTGAAAATCATCAAGTCCAGCGGCACCAAATCCTGGGATGACGCCGTGGTGAAGGCCCTGCACAAGACCGAGGTGCTGCCGCGAGACATTGACGGCCGCGTGCCCTCGCCCATCGTGATCAGCTTCCGGCCCAAGGACTGAGCCGCGCGCCGGCCCTGGCGGGGTGCGCGGACTCAGGCCGATTCGTAAATGATTTGCGCTTGCCCCTGGTCGGCCTGTGCCATCCAGCTGGCCAGAGCCGCGTCGCTCGGGTAGAACTTGGCCTCTTCACCCAGCTGCAGCTCGGCTGTTGCCGTCTCGCGCCGCAGCGCCAGGCGCACCGGCAGGCCGCGCACCAGTTCGCCCTGCTCCGTCATTTCGCGCCGTGCAGGAAAGTCACGCACCAGACGCTGGATGTCCGGGGCGGTGCCATTAACGGCGACCTTCAGGTATTTGCCGAAACGGCAGCGCGCGGTGGCCAGGTCCCAGACCTGGTTCACGGTCAGCTGCAAGCCACCTGAAAAGCGGTCCGGCTGCAGCTTGCCCATGATGATGATGAGCTCGTCTTCCTTGAGCAGGTTGCGGTTGGCATTGACCAGGGCCTCGTCTGCCCGCGCATCGATGGTGCCGGACTTGTCGTCCAGCTTGAAAAGCGCCAGCTTGCCGCGCTGGCCATTGATGACGCGGAAGTCGCTCACAATGCCGGCCAGCAGTTGCGGTTCGCGGCTGTCAATCAGCTCGCCGATCTCCCGCCGCACAAAGCGGCGGACCTCCTGGGACACCTCGTCAAACAGATGGCCAGACAGGTAGAAGCCAACCGCGGTTTTCTCGAAAGTAAGCCGCTCCTTCACGCCCCACGGAAGCGCCTCCACCAGCGCCGGCTCCTGGGTGCTGGCGGCGTGGCTGTCGCCCATGTCGAACAACCCGCCCTGGTTGGCATTGGCCTCGGTCGTATTGGCGAACTCGAAGGCCCGGTCAATCGACGCGACCAGCGACGCGCGGTTCAGCTGCAGCGAGTCAAAGGCGCCAGCCTTGATCAGGGCTTCAACGGTGCGCTTGTTGATCCGGGTGCGATCCACCCGCACGCAGAAGTCATACAGGCTGGTAAAAGCTCCACCTACCTGCCGGGCCCTCACGATGGCCTCAATGGCCTGCTGGCCAGTACCCTTGACCGCGCCAAGCCCGTACCGGATGACCTTGTCGGACATCGGCTCAAACCGGTAGTTGCCTCGATTGATGTCCGGCGCCTCGAATGTGAGGCCGAAGTTCTTGACGGCATCCTCGAACAACACCTTGAGCTTATCGGTGTTGTCCATTTCCACGGTCATGTTGGCGCAGAAGAACTCCGCCGTGTAATGAACCTTGAGCCAGCCGGTGTGATAAGCCAGCAGCGAATAGGCCGCGGCATGCGACTTGTTGAAGCCGTAGCCTGCGAACTTCTCCATCAGGTCGAAGATCTCGTCGGCCTTGGCTTCGGGAATGTTGTGGGTGGCGAGCGCACCGGCGCGGAACTTCACGCGGTGCTCGGCCATTTCCTCAGGTTTTTTCTTGCCCATGGCACGGCGCAAAAGGTCTGCACCGCCCAGCGAGTACCCGCCCAGTATCTGGGCGGTCTGCATCACCTGCTCCTGGTAGACCATGATTCCGTAGGTCTCGGCCAGCATGGCGGACACCGCCGGGTGCGGATACTCCACCTCTTCACGCCCGTGCTTGCGCGCCACAAAGCTGGGTATCAGGTCCATGGGGCCCGGCCGGTACAGGGCGTTGAGCGCGATCAGGTCTTCCAGGCGTGTAGGACGGGCGTCGCGCAGCATGCCCTGCATGCCACGGCTTTCAAACTGGAACACGGCCTCGGTCTTGCCGTCGGAAAACAGCCTGTAGGTGGGCGCGTCGTCCAGCGGAATGTTCTCAAAGGCGAAATCCTCCTGCCCCTTGTGCCGCGCGACGATGAACTCCCTGGCAATTTCCAGGATGGTCAGCGTGGCCAGACCCAGAAAGTCGAACTTCACCAGGCCCGCGGCCTCCACATCGTCCTTGTCGTACTGGCTCACAGCCGAATCGCTTCCGGGCTGCTGGTACAGCGGGGTGAAGTCGGTCAGCTTGCCGGGGGCGATCAGCACGCCCCCGGCATGCATGCCCACGTTACGGGTCATGCCCTCAAGCTTTTGCGCCAGCGCCAGCAGGGTCTTGACGTCGTCTTCGCGCTCCAGCCGTTCGGCCAGGATCGGCTCGGCCTTGATGGCGCCATCGATGGTGATGTGCTGGCCCGGCTTGTTGGGAATGAGCTTGCTGATGCCGTCGCAGAAGGTGTAGCTCATGTCCAGCACGCGGCCCACGTCACGGATGGCGGCGCGGGCGGCCATCGTGCCGAAGGTGGCGATCTGGCTCACGGCGTCGCGGCCGTAC
>CAZUJD010000325.1:0-3569 GCA_964620025.1 uncultured Ramlibacter sp.
CACCGGGTGGAATGCCCCCGACACCGCGTCGTGGTTCGAACAGGCGCTGAACGCTGCCAGCCAGGCGCACTTTGGTTCAGGCGTGGGTTACATCGGCCAAGGCGGCACCATTCCGCTCATGAACATGCTGAGCCAGGGATTTCCCAAGGCACAGATGATGGTTTGCGGTGTGCTGGGACCCAAGAGCAACGCCCACGGGCCCAATGAGTTCCTGCACGTACCGTACGCCAAGAAACTCACGGCGGCCGTGGCGCAGGTGATGGCGTCGCTGCCGGTGTGAGCGCCCGTCCCGCCGCGGCATGACAGACTCCATCCTGTCCACCTTCACTGCCAGCGATGGCGACAACATCGCGCTGCAGGAATGGCCACTGCCCGAGGAAGCGCCTTCGCGTGGCACGGTGGTGCTGGTCCACGGGCTGGGTGAGCACGCTGGCCGTTACGACCCTGTGGCCAGGCGCCTGAACGAGTGGGGCTTTGCCGTGCGCGGCTATGACCAGTATGGTCACGGCGAGTCAGGTGGCCCGCGTGGCGGCCTGCCCGATGACGACCGACTCCTGGTGGACCTGGCCGACGTAGTGGATGCCACGCGCCTGCGCCTGCCCGCCGGTGCGCCGCTGATCCTGCTGGGCCACAGCATGGGCGGGCTGGTGGCGGCCAGGTTTGTGGCGTTGCGCCGCCGGCCGGTGGATGCGCTGGTGCTGTCGTCGCCCGCGCTGGACCCGGGCCTGAGCGCCGTGCAGAAACTCCTGCTGTCCATCGTGCCCAGGCTCGCGCCGAACCTGCGTGTGGGAAATGGCCTGAATGCCGACTACATCTCGCACGACCCGGCCACCGTGGCCGCCTATCGCGCCGATCCCCTGGTGCACGACCGCATCTCGGGCCGGCTGGCGAAGTTCATTGCCGACGGCGGCCCCGCCACCGTGGCCCGCGCCGCGCAATGGACGGTGCCCACGCTGCTGATGTATGCCGGCGCGGACCGGCTGGTCAACCCGGCAGGCTCACGCGCCTTTGCGGCTGCGGCGCCCCAGGCGGTGGTCACCGCCCACAGCTTTGACGCCCATTACCACGAGCTGTTCAACGAACTGGACCGCGAGCCGGTGTTCGCCATGCTCAAGACATGGCTGGATGCGCGCTTTCCCATCTAGCGGCGGCCTGTTTACTTTTGCTGCAGCAACCCGCCCAGCATCCCCATCAGGTCGCCCGCGTTGCCCAGGCCGTTTTCCGGCGCCACACCTTGGGGCGTGAGCTTGTCCACCAGGCCCGGCAGCAAATCAGCCAGCTGGCCGGAGGCCTGGGCCGGGTCCACGCCCAGCTGGCCGGCCAGCTTGCCCAGCAGGTCACCGCCCAGCACCTCCTTGAGCTGATCGGCGCTGACCGGCAGGTTCTCGCCCTTGCCTATCCAGGAGCCCACCACGTCGCCCAGGCCGGCTTCGTTGAACTTCTCCACCAGGCCGCGCAAACCGCCGCCCTGGCCGTCGTTGGCCAGCAGCTCGCCCAGCACGGCGGCTACACCGCCTTGTTGCTGGACCTGGCCCATCACGGCCCCCATCACTGAATCAAGCAGTCCCATGTCGATGTCCTTTCAGGTGTTGGGCTGATTCTGGGCGCGTCTTTTGACAAGCACAAGCCACACCATGCTCATTGCCGTGATCAGCACCACAGGCAGCGAACCCCAGTTGAGCAGCTCCCAGCCGCGGGTGGTGACCAGCACGCCAGAGGCAAATGAACTGAGCGCCAGCGTGGCGAAAACAAAGAAATTCAGCGCGCCCTGGGCGCGGTCTTTTTCCTCGGCTGTGTAGGCGGACAGCGACAGCGTCGTGCTGCCGGTGAAGACGAAGTTCCAGCCCACACCCAGCACAAATAGCGCGATCAGGAACTGGTGCAGGTTCACGCCCGACAGCGCTACCGCAATACAGCACAGGTACAGCGTGATGCCCGTGCCCATGACCGGCAGCGCGCCAAAGCGCCTGATCAGGTGGCCTGTGAAGAATCCGGGTGCGAACATGCCGATCACGTGCCACTCCAGGACCAGCGCCGCGTCGGAAAACGGCAGACCGCACATCTGCATCGCGATGGGCGTTGCGGCCATGAGCAGGTTCATGAGGCCAAAGCTCAGGGCACCGGTGGCGGCCGCGACGATGAATACCGGCTGGCGCATGATCTCGCGCAGCGGCCGGCCCGGCTGTCCGGCCTGCTTTCCGGGCAGTGGCGGGAACGTGATGAAGGCCAGCGCCAGCATGCCCAGCAGCGCCACACCGGCCAGCGCAATGTAGGCGCCGGCAAACGGCACCTCGAACAGGTCGCGTGTGCGCGAGGCGATGTTGGGCCCCAGCACCGCGCCGAGCAGCCCGCCGGCCATGACCAGCGACACGGCCTTTTCATTGGCGGTTTTGCCCGCCAGCTCAGCTGCGGCAAAACGATACAGGCCTGCATTGGCGTTGTAGTAACCGGCCACGACGGTGGCTGCGCACAGCAGCCAGAAATTTTTGCTGAACGCCGCCCAGGCGCACAGCAGGGCCGACAGGAAAGCCACCACCAGCCCCAGCTGGAATGAAGCCTTGCGCCCGAAGCGCGTCTGGGTGCGTGCCACCATGCCGGTCGACAGCGCACCACCCACCACATAGCCCATCACCGGCAGCGTTGCCATCCAGCCCAGTGGCGCCAAGGACAGACCGACCAGGCCGTTGATGGCGATGAAGATGACGTTGTTGGTGAGAAAAAGGCCCTGGCACAGGGCCAGCAGCCACAGATTTCTGTTCATCAACCCAGTGTAAGGGCCGACAGTACAGCCAGCGGCGCTGTTTCGGACCGCAGGATGCGGGGCCCGAGGTTCACCGGCACGAAGCCGGCGGCCAGCGCGGCCTGCTCTTCTGCGGGGCTCAGGCCGCCTTCGGGACCGGACAGCAGGGTGACGGGGCCATCAGCCCGGCTGGCTTGCGAAAGCGGCTGGGCGCCGGGCGACAGCGACAGCAGCAGGCGCAGGCCGCGCGCTTGCGCGGGCCCGGCCTGGATGGCGGCCAGCGATTCAGCCAGGCTGAGCGCCTCATGCACAACCGGTACGCGGTTGCGTCCGCATTGCTCGCAGGCGGCGATGGCAATGCCCTGCCAGTGGGCACGTTTTTTTTCTGCGCGCTCGCCCTTGAGCTTGAGCACGCTGCGTTCGGCCACCACGGGCTGGATGCTGGCCACACCCAGTTCGGCGGCCTTCTCTACCAGCCAGTCCATGCGTTCATTGGCAGGCATGCCCACCAGCAGGTGCACCGCGCGCGGTGCTTCACGCTCCAGGTCATGGTGGTCGCCAACCTGCACGCGCACATGACTGCGGCCCATCTGTTCTACCGTGGCCTCGAACTCACCGCCCTCGCCGTTGAACAGGGTCACCATGGCCCCCGGCTGCAGCCGCAGCACCTGCACGTGGCGCGCGGCGTTGGCGGGCAACTCGATGCTGCTGCCGGCAGTCAGGGGGCGAGGCAGGTGAACTCAAACTGAGTTCGCAGCTCGTCCCGAATGCTCATCGAGCCGAACAGCAGCCCGACACCGGTCTGCCCCAGGGCCTTGATCAGCGCGCT
>CAZUJD010000326.1:0-3559 GCA_964620025.1 uncultured Ramlibacter sp.
CGTAATCAATTACGCATAGTTGAATTCACCCAACCCACAGCCTGAAGGGCCAATGCGTCCAGGGCAGCGCTGGCGTCCAGACTCAGCACGCCCGGCTCGCCCGCCGGGTCCTGCAGTGCCTCGAACTGGCTGGCCACCAGGCTGGGCGGGTAAAAGTGCCCCGGGCGCGAAGCCACGCGGCGCAATGATTCGGCCTGGGTGATGGCCAGGTGCACAAAGCGCAGGCCCGGCACGGCCGCGCGCAGTGTGTCGCGGTAGGCGCGCTTGAGCGCCGAGCAGGTCAGCACGGCGCCCGCCGGCCGGGCGGCCAGCTGCTCGCCCAGCAGGCGCAGCCAGCCGGCGCGGTCGGCGTCGTCCAGCGGAGTGCCCTGCTGCATCTTCTGGATGTTGCCCGGGGGGTGGAAGTCGTCGCCCTCAATCAGCGGCAGGTTCAGTTGCCGGGCTATCCGCTGGCCGACCGCTGATTTACCGCAGCCCGCCACGCCCATGACAACCAGGTGTGCCCCCACGCCGGTCACTTCGTGTACTGCGCTGCCCCCCGAGGGGGCCTTCGCGCCTTGGGACGGCCCGGCGTCGCTCATGTCTTCACGGGCGCCACGTCGCCACCCGTCAACCCGCGCTCGACCATGGCAATCACTTCTTCGGCAAAGGCTGCATAGCTCATGGCGCCGCCCGGGCGCAGCCAGGTGAAGGTCCAGTTGATCATGCCGAACAGCATCATGGTCACGGCGGTCTGGTTGACCGGGTTCAGCCGGTGCGGGTAAGCCCGGCGCAGGAAGCGGGTGACGGCCGACACCACGTCGCGCTGGCGGTCCAGGATGAGTTCGCGCTGCTCGTCGCCCAGGAACTTGGTGTCGTTGAGCAGCGCCACGTGGCGCGTGGCCGAGGTTTCGTATTCCTCCAGGAAGCTGCGGATCAGCTCATGCAGCGCGGCACGGTCGTCCAGGTTGCGGCGCTGGGCCGTGGCTTCGGCCTGGCCGATGATGGCCAGCAGGCGCTGGGTGTAGCGGTCCAGCAGGTCGAACAGGATGGCTTCCTTGCTGTCGTAGTAGTGGTACAGGCGCGCCTTGCTGGTACCGCCGGCCGCGGCAATGTCATTCATGCTGGCGGCCGGGTAGCTCTGGCTGGCAAAGCACTGGGCGGCAACGTCCAGGATCTCGTCGCGTTTGAGGTCGTGGTGCTGGGACTTGGGGCGGGCCATGCGGTGGATTATCCCGGCTGTGGTGATATGGTCCGCTCATGGCTTCCACCACCGAATTTGCCGACTACTGCTGCGAACTGCTGGCCAGCGTGGGGCCGTGTGTGCGCAAGCGCATGTTCGGCGGCTTTGGCATCAGCACCGGCGGCCTCACGCTGGCCATCGTGGCCGACCTGGGGCAAGGCGAAACGCTGTGGCTCAAGGCCCATGAAGAAACCCGCGCCTCTTTCGAGAGCGCGGGTTGCCGGCGGTTCACCTACACCGCCAAGGGGGTGGCGCGCAGCATCGACTACTACAGCGCGCCGGACGAGGCGATGGAGTCGCCTCAGCTCATGGCGCCGTGGGCGCGGCAGGCCTTGGCCTGTGCGTTGAAGGCGCAGGCGGCCAAGGCCTTGCGGTCACGGCCCAGCACCAGGTCACCCGCCAGGCCAAAGACGCCGGCCGCCAAACGGCCCACAGCGCCCAGGCCCATCAAGGCGGCCAGCCGCAAATCGGCCAGGGGCTGAACCACCGCCAGCTGCCAGCGGCTGGTGGCGCGCAGGGGCTGCGCCACCCGAGCCGGCAGCGGCTCCCAATTGAAATAGGCCGGTGCGCTGCGCGAGGCACCCATGGGCTCCAGCACCACCCGCTGGCCCGCCTGCACCGTCACCTGCTGGCCCACGCACAGGAAATGGTCGCCGCTGTCGACCGGACTGTTGCCGTGCTGGCCTTCAAACGTCACCCACAGGCAGCCGTGGGCCACACGCAGCACGGCGTCCTCCCGCGGGGCGAGGGTGATGGCACGGCCCGCGCCCAGCTTCCAGGTGCCGGGCAGGGCTGCGGAGGTCAGGGATTGTTGCGTTTGCGTGAGCATTTGGGCTGCCATGGTGTTCTCCAGTTGTGGCGTTTGGGTAATGAATGATCAGCGACAGGGGCTTGGCCGTCCAATGAAAAGGACTTAAGCTATTGATTCCGGATTCGCATCAATCCACCTGATCACTCCTGACACTTTTGCGCCATGCAGCATTCCCAGACCCATCTGCGCAGCCGGCCCATTTCGGCCGGCCACCTGCGCGCCTTTGAAGCCGTGGCCCGGCACCTGAACTTCCGCGCGGCGTCCGAAGAAATGGCGCTGACCCAATCGGCCGTCAGCCGCCAGATCCAGTCGCTGGAAGAAGAAGTCGGTGTGCCGCTGTTTTTGCGGCACACACGGGCGGTGGAGCTCACCAGCGCCGGCGCCCAGCTGCTGATGGCCGTGACGCAGGCGCTGCCGCGCATCGACAACGCCGTGCGCCAGATCCGCCAGAGTGCGGGGCGCAAGGCCGTGGCGCTGACCACGTTTGCGTCGTTTGCCTCCATGTGGCTGATCCCGCGGCTGGAGGCCTTCCAGCGCGACAACCCCGACATCGACATCCGCATCGACGCTTCGGACAACGCGCTGGACCTGGACGTGGCCGACGTGGACCTGGCCCTGCGCTACGGCCCGGTGGCCAGCATGCCGCCCAATGCGGTGCGCATGTTCGGCGAACAGCTCACGCCGGTGGCCAGCCCCTGGCTGATCAAGAGCGGCGCCCTCAAAAAGCCCGAAGACCTGGGCGGCTTTGCCCTGATCGAGGCCGGCGACGCCCACCACACCCATCTGGAGTGGCTGACCTGGCGGCGCTGGTTTGACGAACGCGGCCTGCCCAAGCAGCAGGCCAAGCGCTGGCTGTATTTCAACTACGCCTACCAGATGGTGCAGGCGGCACTGACCGGTCAGGGCGTGGTGCTGGCCCGCCTGCCGCTGGTGGCCGAGAGCCTGGCCAATGGGGATTTGATCGAGGTGCTGCCGGGGCAGCGCATGGATTCACCCATGGCGTACTGGCTGCTGGTGGGGCCGCGCAGTGCGCAGCGGCCGGAGATCAAGGCGTTCTGTGCGTGGCTGATGGCGCAGAGCAAGGCCACCCGCGAGACGATTGGGGAAGTGCCTGATCCGGATACCGTGGACGATATGGACTGACTTTTTTTTGTTTTTTTGGTTGGTTGTTGATAGACCTCGCCTTCCCCCCCCTATCCCCCCCGCCCCTTTCCACCCCCGCCGGGGTGGAAAGGGGAGCCCTGGATTCTGGTGTTGGTCGCCGGCTGGCTGAAGAATCGGGGTGGCGCTGCGATGCGGGCTGGTTCGCCACGGCCCTTGCCTGCGGTTGGGGCTGTGGCTGACAGTGCCCCTCGGGACCGCTGCCCGCTTTGCGTGCAGGACGAGCCAGCGCGCGCTCCGCGCGCGGCTCGCGTTGGCATGTGATGGGCAGCCACCGCCCCAACTGTTGGCGCGGGCCGTGGCGGACCCATTAGTAACGCAGCCTCACCTTGGTTCTTCAGATGTCCGGCGCGCAGGGCTCAAAT
>CAZUJD010000327.1:0-3549 GCA_964620025.1 uncultured Ramlibacter sp.
AAAGCTTTGCCGGCGTGCGTGACCTGGCCGGCTCGCCGCGCGGCCTGCTGCGGGTGACGGCGCCGGTGGCGTTGGGGCGCCAGCATGTGGCGCCCACCCTGCCGGCATTCCTGCGCCGTTATCCCGAGATCCGCCTGGAGCTGGACTTGAGCGATCGCCTGGTCAACCTGGCGCAAGAGGGTTTTGACCTGGCCATCCGCCACACCCAGGCACCGCCCGACACCCATGTGGCCTGGGAGCTGTGCGCCTCGCGCTCGATGCTGGTGGCCAGCCCTGCCTACCTGCGCCTGCACGGTGTGCCAGACCATCCGTCACAGCTGGCCGGGCACCAGTGCCTGCTGTACCTGCGTGACGGTGGCAGCCAGAGCTGGGCGTTTGTGCGCGACGCTGCCCGTCGGCTGGCCGAGCAGGTGGTGGTTCCGGTGAACGGCCCGATGCGGGCCAACAACAGCGAGGTACTGCGCGACGCCGTGCTGGCGGGGCTGGGGCTGGGGCTGCTGCCGGATTTCAGCGCCGCGGCGCATCTGGACCCGCGGCGGCTGGTGCCGGTGTTGCCGCGCTGGCGCCCGCAGGGGTTTTTTGGCGAGCGGGTGTATGCCATCCGTCCCTGGGCGCCCCAGGTGCCGCGCGCCGTGCAGTGCCTGGTGGATCATTTGCGCCAGGGCTTTGCGGGCGGCTTTACCCAGCCGGCGTGACGACCCCGGCCGGCACCAGGACAGGCAGGGTCAGCAGGATCTGCGCCATGCCCTTGCCCAGCGGGTCGTTGCGCAGGCTGCCCATGCCGCCGCCGTCCAGCGCCTGTTCGCAGACGAAATTCATGGCGTTGATGCCCGGCACGTCGTAGCGCGTGACCGGCCCGCGCACCAGGTGGGCCAGCCACTGGGCCACACGTTCGGCCGTGAGCTGGGCCTGCAGCAGCGGCAGCCATTCGGGCCGGCGTGCAATGACGCCGATGTTGGATGTATTGCCCTTGTCGCCACTGCGCGCCCAGGCCAGCTGCAGCAGCGGCACTTGCGTGGTGGGCCCGTCAGGCGCCATGCCCGGCGCCAGGGTCAGCGCTGCGGGAGGCGCCAGCTTCTGGCCCAAGGGGACGTCCACCGCATGCAGCACGCCATCGACGTCAGCAACAGGTTGCAAACGGTGCTTGTCCAGCAAAAAGGCGAACTGCCGTATGCACGGCGCCGGACTGGGCCGCCCGGCCGCTCCGGTGGTGCCGGGTGCCCAGCTGGTGCCGGCCGGGGCAATTTCTCGCGCAAAGATCTCAAGTGCTGCCTTGTGTGGATGCATCACGGCCAGGTGCAGCACCGCTTCACGCACCTGGACGGTCCGTGCATGCGGGCCGAAATTGCCGGTCTCGCTGCCCAGCACCTCGATGTGGGTGCGGCTGTAGTCGGGCAAGCCGGCCTGGGCAAACAGCGCGCGGGTACGCGCCAGGATCGCCTCGCCGGTACGGCGCGCCTTCCGGGCGGCGTCGGTGCCCACGACGGTGAGCTGCCCGGTGCAGCGAAAACCATCCAGGTAGGTCGATGAGACCTTGTACGACGGCCCGGGCGCGCGGCCCCGGGCGCCGCGTACTTCCACGCGGTGGTCGCCGGCCTGTAACAGCCGGACCTGGGTGAAATCGCAGACGACGTCAGGCAGCAGGTAGCTGCGCGGATCACCGATTTCATACAGCATCTGCTCGGCAATGACGGCGCAGTTGACCAGGCCGCCGGTGCCCTCAGGTTTGGTGGCGACGAAATGTCCGTCGGCATGGCATTCGATCACCGGGTAGCCGATGTTCGGCCAGTCCGGCACCGACTCCCAGTCTGTGTGCAGGCCGCCGGTGGCCTGGCAGCCGCATTCGATGATGTGGCCGGCCAGGCTGCCCTGGGCCAGGCGGTCATGGTCGTCGGCCGCCCAGCCGAATTCGTGCATCAACGCGCCCAGCGTGACTGCGCTGTCCACGCAGCGCCCGGTGATGATGACCTGTGCGCCGGCGTCCAGCGCGCGCTTGACGGGCAGGGCGCCCAGGTAGGCATTGGCCGTCAGGACTCTGGCCGGCAGCGCGGCGCCGCTTTGCAGTTCGCGCACGTCTTCACCGCGCAGCGTATCCATCAGCGGCATCACGTCGTCGCCCAGCACCACCGCCACCTTGACGCTGACCCCCTGCTCGGCCGCCAGGGCCCGGATGGCTTGTGCACAGGCCTGCGGGTTGACGCCACCGGCATTGCTGATGACGCGGATATTCTTGGCCACCACGTCCTTCAGGATGGATTTCATGGTGACCGCAACAAAGTCGGTCGCGTAGCCCAGCTCGGGGTTTTTGCTGCGTGCGGCGGCCAGGATCGACATGGTCAGCTCGGCCAGGTAATCGAACACCAGGTAGTCCACGCCCGCGGCCACCAGCTGCGGCGCGCCCACGCAGCTGTCGCCCCAGAAACCCGACGCACCGCCGATGCGTACACATTGATTGCTCATACTCGTTCCTGTGTGTCTTTCCCGGCGGCAGCCGCGGGCCGCTTCGGGCTTGAATGCTTCAATGGCCCTTCCATTCGGGCTTGCGTTTTTGCTGGAAGGCCGCCTGCCCTTCCCTGGCGTCCTCGGTCAGCGTGAACAGGGCGATCTGGCTTTCCGTAAAGCTCATGCTTTCTTCAAACGCCATGGTCTCGATCCTTTTCAGGGTGTACAGGCCCCGGCGGATGGCGGCGGGAGATTTGTCCAGCAGCCGCTCCAGCAGCCACTGGAGTTTGGCATCCACATCGTCGGCGACATAGTTCACCAGGCCGTACTCCAGCGCCTGCGCCGATGTGATGGGCTCGCCGGTGATGCACATCTCGGCCAGCGTGCGCCGGGGAATCAGGTGCTGCAGCACGCTGAGCACCTGAGCAGGGAACACGCCCACCTTCACCTCGGGCAGGCCGAAAACAGCATGGCTCGCAGCCACGGCCATGTCGCACATCGACAAAAGGCCCATGCCGCCGGCCATGCAGGCGCCGTTCACGCGGGCCACCAGGGGCACGGTGCTGGCCCGCGCCACGCGCAGCAGCTGCGCCAGGTGGCCGTGGGGCTCTGAATAGTCGGTGGTGAAGGCGTTGGCCGACTGCAGGTCGGCACCCGCGCAAAAGGCCTTGCTGCCCGCGCCGGTGATGACGATGGCGCGCACGGAGCGGTCGGACTGGGCCGTGGTGATGGCCTGGGCCATGCCGGCCAGCACCGCATGGCTCATGGCGTTGCGACGGGCCTCACGGTCGATGGTGAGCCACAGCACGGGGCCGCGCTGCTGCACCAGCAGCTCGGCCGCGGGTGTGGCGGGAGCGGGTTCGGTCATGCTGTCTCCTGCTGGCGCGCGTCGGGCGGCCTTTCTGCACCACTGTACATGGGCTGCGGGTACGATGGCAGTCCCTCCCACTCCAACGCTGTCTTGATGGAGACTTCCACGCCCCGCACCGAAAAGCAGGACGCCGCCGGCGGCATGAGCCTGCGCGTGCTGGGCGACTGGACGGCGGGACATTTTGCCGACGCTCGCATGTACCGGAGCGCGGTGGCCGCGCTGGCGGACGCACCGGC
>CAZUJD010000328.1:0-304 GCA_964620025.1 uncultured Ramlibacter sp.
CACGGCAGCGGCACACGAAGAAATTGCCCTGGCCGACCTGGCCGATGCAGCGGCCGTGGATGCCGCGGTGAAGGGTTGCGACGCCATCGTGCACCTGGGTGGCATGTCGGTGGAAGGGCCGTTTGGCCCCATCCTGCAGGCCAACATCCTGGGCGTGTACCACCTGTACGAATCAGCGCGCGTCCATGGGGTGAAGCGCATCGTGTTTGCCAGCTCCAACCATGTGACCGGCTATTACAGCCAGGGCGAGACCATTGACGCCACGGCCCCGCCCCGGCCGGACGGCATGTACGGGCTGAGCAAG
>CAZUJD010000328.1:314-3548 GCA_964620025.1 uncultured Ramlibacter sp.
GCCTGCGTGCGCATTGGCTCCTCGTTTCCCGAACCCAGAGACCGCCGCATGCTGGCCACCTGGCTGAGCTATGACGACCTGCACCGCCTGATCACCGCGTGCCTCACGACCCCGGTGCTGGGCCACAGCATCATTTTTGGCATGTCCGACAACGCCGTGACCTGGTGGGACAACCGCTGCGCGCGCCACATCGGCTATGTGCCGCAGGACAGCTCTGATGTGTTCCGCGACGCGGTGTATGCGCGTACCAGCGCGCCCGACCTGAACGACCCGGCTGCGCGTTTGCAGGGCGGCGGGTTTGTGAAGGCCGGCCCTTTCCCGTTTGAAGGCTGACACCATGCAGGCCGAACTGGTGGTGGATGCGCGCAACGGCGTGGGCGAGAGCCCCGTGTGGCATGCAGCTGAACAGGCGCTGTACTGGGTGGATATTCCCGCACGCGCGCTGTGCCGCTGGCATGCGGCCACCGACGCCGTCACCACCTGGCTGGCGCCCGAAATGCTGGGCTGCATTGCCCGCGCGGGTCACCAGGCTGGGCAATGGGTAGCGGCAATGGAGACTGGCGTGTTCCTGCTGCAGGCTCCGTTGGGCGGCTCGCTGCAAGCCACCCGTCTGGCTGGCGTGCAGCACGCGCAGGGCGGCATGCGCTTCAACGACGGCCGCTGCGACCGCCAGGGCCGCTTCTGGGCCGGCACCATGGTGATGGACATGGGCCTGGCCGCACCAGCCGGCGCGCTGTACCGGCTGGACCGGGGCGGTCTCACGCAGGTGATGGCCGGTTTCATCACGCCCAACGCCATGGCCTTCAGCCCCGACGGCCGCACCCTGTATGCGGGCGATTCCCACCCGCAGGTACAAACGGTCTGGGCCTTTGACTACGACACCGACACGGGTACCCCGTCCAACCGCCGGGTATTCGTGGACATGCACGGGTTGCCGGGCCGTCCCGACGGGGCTGCGGTGGACGCCGAGGGCTGCTACTGGGTCTGCGGCAACGACGCCGGGATGGTGCATCGCTTCACGCCCGACGGGCGGCTGGACCGGTCACTGCCGGTGCCGGTCAAAAAGCCCGCGATGTGTGCCTTCGGCGGCACGAACCTGGACACGCTGTTCGTCACATCGATCCGGCCCGCCGGTGTGGACCTGTCCGACCAGCCGCTGGCAGGCGGCCTGTTCGCCCTGCACCCCGGCGTGTGCGGCCTGCCCGAGCCGGCCTGTGAATTTCCCTGAGTGCCTTTCCAACCCCAAACCCCCTAGAGGAGACAAGCATGAACTTTCGCAGAACCCTGATCGCCGGCGCCACCGCCGCCGTGGCCGCGGCGGCTTTCACCGTGGCGCTGCCCGCTGCGGCGCAGACCGTGCTCAAGGCGGCCGACGTGCACCCGCCGGGCTATCCCAATGTGGTGGCCGTGGAAAACCTCGGCAAGAAGCTGGAAGCCGCCACCAACGGCAAATACAAGCTGCAGATGTTCGCCGCCGGTGTGCTGGGCAGCGAAAAGGAAATGATCGAGCAGGCCCAGATCGGGGCGCTGCAGATCGCGCGCATCTCCCTGGGCCCGATGGGCCCGGTGGTGCCCGACGTGAACGTGTTCAACATGCCTTTCGTCTTCCGTGACGAAGCCCACATGCGCGCCGTGATCGACGGTCCGATCGGCAAGGAACTGCTGGACAAGATCACCGCCAGCCCGGCCCGCCTGGTGGCGCTGGGCTGGATGGACAGCGGCTCGCGCAGCCTGTACACCAAGAAGGAAATCAAGTCGCCGGCCGACTTGAAGGGCCTGAAGATCCGCGTCATGGGCAACCCGCTGTTTGTGGACACCATGAACGCCATGGGTGGCAACGGCATCACCATGGGCCACAACGACACTTTCAGCGCGCTGCAGACCGGCGTGGTCGATGGCGCCGAAAACAACCCGCCCACGCTGTTCACGGCCAACCACTACACCACGGGTGTGAAGTTCTACACCCAGACCACGCACCTGATCATTCCGGAAATCTTCGTCATGTCCAAGGTCACCTGGGACAAGATGAGCAAGGAAGAACAGGCCCTGATGCAGAAGTTCGCGCGCGAGGCCCAGCTGGAGCAGCGCGCCCTGTGGGACAAGAGCGTGGCCGAGTACAGCGGCAAGCTCAAGGCAGCGGGCATCCAGTTCATGCAGGTGGACAAGAAGCCGTTCTATGACGCCACCGCCCCGGTGCGCGCCAAGTACGGCGCCCAGTATGCCGAGCTGATCAAGCGCATCGAAGCCGTCAAGTAAACAGGGTGGCGGGGCTCATGAAAAACAAGATTCCAAGCCTGCTGGACAGTGTGTACCTGGCCTGCATCTGGGTGGCCGGCCTGTCCATTGCCGCCATGAGCCTCATCATCCCGTGGGGCGTGTTCGCTCGCTACGTGCTGGGCACGGGTTCGCACTGGCCCGAGCCCGTGGCCGTGCTGTTGATGGTGACCTTCACCTTTGTGGGCGCGGCCGCGGCCTACCGCGCCGGCGCCCACATCGCCGTGGGCATGCTGACCGATCGCCTGCCCGCGCCGCTGCGCTGGGTGTGCGAGAAGCTGGTGGACCTGCTGATGGCAGCCATCTGCCTGTTCGTGATGGTCTGGGGCACCAAGCTGGCACTGGAAACCATGGGCCAGTCATTGCCCGACCTGCCCTGGATGCCGGTGGGGCTGACCTACCTGCCGCTGCCCGTGGGCAGCCTGCTGACGCTGGTGTTCGTGCTGGAAAAGGCCGTGTGCGGCACCCAGCACCACCGCGCTGTCGTGCGTTTTGACCATGAAGCGGGCGCTGTGCCGGTTTCCCCTTCCGCTGAGGCTGTCTGAGATGGATGCATTGGTACTTCTGGGCAGCTTCGCGGTGCTCATGCTGATCGGCATGCCGGTGGCTTATGCACTGGGCATGTCGGCCCTGGTGGGCGCGTTGTGGATCGATTTGCCGCTGGACGGCGTGATGATCCAGATCGCCAGCGGGGTGAACAAGTTTTCACTGCTGGCCATCCCGTGTTTCGTGCTGGCCGGCGCCATCATGGCCGAAGGCGGCATGGCACGCCGCCTGGTGGCATTTGCCGGTGTGCTGGTGGGTTTTGTGCGGGGCGGCCTGTCGCTGGTGAACATCCTGGCGTCCACCTTTTTTGGCGCGATCTCGGGTTCTTCGGTGGCCGACACGGCATCAATCGGTTCTGTGCTGATTCCGGCCATGGAAAAGAAAGGCTATCCGCGCGACTTTTCCACGGCGGTC
>CAZUJD010000329.1:0-1646 GCA_964620025.1 uncultured Ramlibacter sp.
CGAGGTCTACCGCTTCCTGCTGCGCCGGCTGCAGGGCGAGGCCAGCCTGCTCGATGCACCCGACGACGAGGCGCCGCCGGTCGAGCCGGTCGAACGTCCCGAGCGCTTCCTGGTGCGCAAGCTGCGCCGTGAGTTCCTGATCGCCGCCTCTGATATCGCGCACGTGCAGGCCCAGGGCAACTACGTGGGACTGCGCGTGAACGGCCATGACTACCTGCTGCGCGCCACGCTGACCGAGTTTCTGGAGCAACTGGACCCGGCGCGATTCGTGCGGGTGCACCGCAGCCATGCCGTCAACCTGGACCAGGTCGCCGAAATCGAGCCGCTGGACAGCGGCGACGCGAGGGTGACGCTGCGCGATGGCTCGGTGGTGCCGGTCAGCCGGCGGCACCGGGAGGCTTTGGGGCGATAGCAGCGCGCCTGCCCGTGATTCAGGACATCCAGCCCATTTCGCGCGCACGGGCGTCTTCCACCCGCGCCAGGTCGGCCAGCGTGCGGCCGGGCTCATCGCGGAAGCGTTCGTCCAGCCGGCGCACGTAGGTCACCCGGTCAACCCGGAAACTGCGGAAGTCTTCGCGGGTCTCGCACCAGGCGGCCAGCGTCCAGACCTTGCCCCAGTAAAAGCAGCCCAGCGGCCGCAGGGTGCGTTCGCTGGGCTTGTCGCTCAGGTCCAGGTACTGGATGAAGATCTTGTTGCGGGCCTGCACGGCTTCGCGCAGGGTCTGCAGGGTGCGCTGAGCCGGTGCGTCCAGCCCGCCACCGGGGGCAAACACCGCCAGCGATTCCGCGGCGGTGCGGGCATCGGCCGGCAGCACCGACAGGATCTTGCCCAGCGCGTCCTGCGCGCTTTGCGCCAGACCCGGGTCCAGCCAGGCCTGGGCCATGCGGGCCGAGGCGACCAGTGCCTTGGCTTCGTCATGGGTGAACATCATGGGCGGCAGGTCAAAGCCTGCCCCAAGGCGGTAGCCCACGCCGGCCTCGCCCTCGATCGGCACGCCCTGGTGCAACAGGTCGGCCACGTCGCGGTAGATCGTGCGCTCGGACACCTCCAGCCGCTGGGCCAGAAACGCGGCCGTGGTCAGCCTGCGGCCACGGATGAGCTGGATGATGTGAAAGAGACGGTCAGCGCGGCGCATGGTCAGACACGATACCGCGCGTGGCGCGGCGTGCCAATTACCTCCCTGGTGGATGAATGAAACGGCAGGAGGCGCGCATCTTGCGCCGCTGCTGCTGACAGCGTCGTGTCAGCAGGCGACTCAGGCGCGCGGATCGGGGGCCAGTGCGTCGTCCAGCAGCTCAATCCAGTGGCGCACCGGCGTGGCCGTACCGCTTTGCAGGTGGGTGATGCAGCCGATGTTGGCGCTGACAATCACCTCGGGCTGCAGGTCGTTCAGGTGGCCCAGCTTGCGGTCGCGCAGGCTGTACGCGATGTCCGGGTTCAGCACGCTGTAGGTACCGGCCGAGCCGCAGCACAGGTGGGATTCACTGGCGCTCACGTTCACCCGGAAGCCCAGCGCGCCCAGGTGCTGTTCCACGCCGCCGCGCAGCTTCTGCCCATGCTGCAGGGTGCATGGCGGGTGAAAGGCCACCTGCCCGGTGCGTGCGGCCACACGCGGGCGCAATGCCGGCACCAGGTCGGGCAGCAG